>NZ_JAUBTT010000158.1:0-10765 GCF_036705125.1 Microcoleus sp. B7-D4 | reverse complement strand
CCGTTCCACAAAGAGTGAATTTTCTTGTGAAACAGGCATCTTGCCTGTTGCTAAACAAGTAATTGAAAATGGTGCAATATCTCAGTTAAAACCGACTGAAATATTGACAGATAGTCCTCTTGAGAGGACTTCAGCTATGAGACAGGGAATTCATTCCCTGTCGGACTATAGGTTTTTGGCTCAATCTGTACCGCCATCTTCGATAATCAAACAAGGCCGCCAAGTGTCCCTAAACGGCCGCATTCTCCCCCTAAGTTGGACTCAGCAGCCGGCAAACAGCACTTCTGGGAATTTCCGAACTTGGATTGCTGACGTTGGATTGATGCAAGGTGCGGGAGTGGATTTGCTTAGCAGCGCCGACAGTATCAAACAACCGGTGCAGTGGTTTTCGGTATCTTTAATCGGCGCTCAAAGCTTAGCAGCGCGGGCAACAGGCTCGTATCGTTACTTAGATGTTACCGATTTTGCTAGACTTGCGGGCTGGGAGATATCTGCTGATGGGAATATTCTAAAAATTACTTCTCAAACTGCAAGTGTTACCGGAATTCGGCAAGCAGAAATAGAATCGGGCGATCGCATTGTAGTAGATATCGATCGACCAACCCCTTGGCAAGTCAACTTTGTCGATAAACCAATCCCGTCGCCGACACCCACACCCAACCCCCCGGACGACCCCACAAAGCCCGCTATCCCAATCCCAAGCCTCCGCACAGCGCCAAACCTCGAAACACCAGACGACCCGACCAAACCCGCTCTCCCGCTGCAAATAACGCCCGCAGCGCCGATCGCCGATCAAGAATGGTCGATCGCGATCGATGCCAAAGTCGCACCCGCCATAATTCAGCAGACTTTCTCAACCAGCAAACAATTGCTATCACTAAAAGTCGAACCTGACGGCGTTCAAACCAAAGTCAAAGTGACGATTCCTTTGGGTTGGCGGCCGCAAGTTTTCACCCTGGGAAATCCCAATCGATTAGTTATCGACATTCGCCCAGATTCGTTAGTAGAAAAAAACATTGTTTGGGCTCCCGGTGTGCAGTGGCGGCAGCAGTATCAGAATTTAGGAACCGCGCGTTTTCCAGTAGTTTGGTTAGAAGTTAATCCGCGTCAAGCTGGTGTAAAAATTAGACCAATTCTCAGCAATCCGCCTGCCGATCAAGGCACTGCACCTTTATTGCAAACAGCAGAAGTTTCGGGTGCGGCGGCGGCGATTAATGCAGGTTTTTTCAATCGAATTAATCGCTTAGCTTTAGGGGCAATTCGGCGGGAAAATAAATGGCTTTCCGGGCCGATATTGAACCGGGGGGCGATCGCATGGAACGATCGGGGAGAATTTGCGATCGATCGTTTAACTTTGCAAGAAACTGCGATCACTTCGGCAAATCAAATTTTGCCGATTTCTCATCTCAATAGTGCCTACGTACAACCGGGAATCGGTCGCTACAATTCTGATTGGGGAACAACTTATACTCCGTTGTCTGGCAATGAAATAGTTGTGACAGTTGCGGGCGAGCGAGTTGTCAGCCAATCCCCCGGAGGTGCGGCGGGAACAACAACTTTTCCCATTCCAGCTAACGGTTATATTTTGGCTTTGCGTGCCGATTTGTTTCCTGCATCTGAACTCTCCATCGGCACTTTATTGCGTTTAGAAACTAACACTTTTCCTGCTGATTTCAACCGTTTTCCGTACATTCTGGGCGGCGGGCCGGTATTGGTACAAAACAGTCAAGTTGTGCTGGATGCTAAGGCAGAAGGGTTTAGCGATGCCTATGTTAGACAGACAGCAATTAGAAGTGCGATCGGGCGAACTGCTGCGGGGAATTTGCTGATTGTAGCGGTGCACAATCGTGCGGGCGGGGCGGGGCCAAATTTCGCAGAACTGGCGCAGATATTGCAGCAAATGGGTGCTGTGGAGGCTTTAAATTTGGATGGGGGAAGTTCGACGAGTTTGTATTTGGGAGGTAGTTTGCTCGATCGACCTCCGTCTACTGCTGCGAGAGTTCATAATGCGATCGGTATTTTCATTCAACCATAAACCGTCACCTTAAATTGTAGGGTGCGTCAGCGTCCGTTATCTTCTCAAAAATTGAGAATCTCCCCACTGACGCACCTTACAAACTCTTGTTCTCCCGTTATTAAAGGGGCTAGGGCAGGGGGGGAGTAGAAGTTTTTATAATCCAAAATCGCAAATCGAGTGGCTTGTTTGTATGTGATGATAACGGGATATTCCCCGCGCAATTTGCAGGAGCAAGACCTGTTTTTGGCGGTTTTACAAAATGATGCGGTTCCTGTGCGCGATCGCACTTCTGCGATTCCTCAACCGCTAGCTACAGTTATCGATCGCGCTTTAATTGACAATCCTGATATTTATTATCAAAGTGCAGCGGAATTTAAACAAGCCCTATTCAATAGTATATGATAATTGATTTCATATTGACACTGTAACTTTTTTATTGCAAGAGGTAGATTGAGATTTACAGTTGGGTGGGGGCGGGTTTATGAGATTATTGGTCTTAGGCTGAGATTTTGGGTAAAACCCGCCCCTACAGAATGTTGTTATCATTGTGGATTGGACTCTCGCATTCGGATCTAAAAGTCTTGGGTTAGCCTCAAAATCTCTCGCCCGAATGCGAGAACCCCTACAATCTTCACACAACTCAATCTGCCATCACAGACAACACATACTCTCCTTGATTTACTGACTGATTTGTCGAAACATCAAAAATGAAAACATCCGACTCAGCACAAACATCAACCAAACTCGGAAATTCCCCATTCTTATTAAAGCTGAGAATTTGATAAAGCCGATCGCCCTTTTTGACATAACTCCCCAATTGCACTCGATTTTGAATCATCCCGCCCGCCGGCGCGTAGTATTTGAACACTGAATTCTTGGGGGTAAAAATAACGTGATGATTCGCAGTTTTCGGGAGAGGAAATCCATCTATTTTCAATAAACCCTTACTGGCTAAGTAATTTTTGATGCCCCGCAAGCCATTCGCCACAGACTCGGGATTCATTTCCATCCCCGAACCTAATTCTAAAGTCCAAGCTTCCACGTCAAATTGAATCGCACTTCCCAACTCTGCTAAAATCTTCTCCAAAGCCAGCCAAGGCTTGAGAAACGCCTCGTCAAAAGCATCGCCGTCGTACTCGTTCATCAAGATTGCCCGATCGAGCAAAAAAGCTTTCGCACTGTCCTCGCGGGAATTAAAACAGTAAAGGTAATCTAAACTTTGATTCGTAGAACTGTGCAAATCCAGCACGTAGTCAGCATCCAAACACAAAGATTGTAGCTGATATCGGTAAAGTTGGCTGTAGGGGGCGCAACTAGGAGCATTAATTTTTTCCAACTCTTTGGCAAAACTCAAAGCAATCGCTTTTCTGTAATTAACTTTGACAGTATCGGCATCGAGATGGATGTGAGCATTAGCAAAACCCAGAATATCTTCCCCTTGTTTTTCAAAATCCCAGAAAATCCGGTTCCAATTTACCCCATCATAAAGATTGAAGCGACCAGGAGAAAAATGGTGCGATCGCTGACTGACACCTACAGGATTACAAACAGGAACTAGCCAAATTTCCCCGCTTAGCTGACTGCTGTCCAAAGACATTAAAAACTCAATTAATTGGTGAATCACAGCATTACCGCTAATCTCAGCGCCGTGCAGGTTAGATTGGAGATAAGCTTTTTTGCCGGGAATCGCACCTTGGAACTGATAGACTTGCAGTGAAAGCCGATCGCCCGAAGCAAGCTGCACCACAGGAATAGTCGAAATAACTGGAATCATAGAGAAGGAAGTTCGGCAACGGATTATGTAACGGATGTAACGGATGTCAGGAAGAGGGAAGAGGGAAGAGGGAAGAGGGAAGAGGGAAGAGGGAAGAGGGGAGAGGGAAGAAGGCAAAATTTTTTTCTTTCTTCTGCCAACTGCCAACTGCCAACTGCCAACTGCCAACTGCCAACTGCCAACAGACTTATTCCTTCATAGCCGATTTGCGGGCGTTGGTCTAAAATCAATACAGTCCTCTGCTGACTTGCTTTCAGCAAGATTTAAGCATACTTACCCTGCAACCTTATAATAATCCTTGTGCCAGACACTGCCCAGAACCGCCCAGAGCTGGATCTGAAGACCATATTTCCCTTCGAGCTAGATAACTTTCAGAGAGAGGCGATCGCCGCCCTCGATGCAGGTAAATCCGTTGTCGTGTGCGCTCCCACAGGCTCTGGGAAAACGTTAATCGGGGAATACGCCATCCATCAAGCACTCTCCAGAGGGCGGCGCGTCTTCTACACCACTCCCCTCAAAGCACTCTCTAACCAAAAGCTGCGCGACTTCCGCAGTCAATTTGGAGACGACAACGTAGGTTTGCTGACGGGCGACATCTCCGTCAATCGAGATGCGCCGATTTTGGTGATGACTACCGAAATATTTCGGAATATGCTCTACGGTACGCCGATCGGAGAAGTCGGTACTTCCCTCACCGGAGTCGAAACCGTGGTGCTCGACGAGTGTCACTACATGAACGATCGCCAGCGTGGTACCGTCTGGGAAGAATCGATCATCTACTGTTCGAGCGAAATTCAACTACTCGCCCTCTCAGCAACCGTTGCCAATAGCGACCAACTCACAGACTGGATTAACAAAGTCCACGGGCCCACAGAGCTCGTCTACTCAGACTTTCGGCCAGTACCGCTGCAATTCCACTTCGCCAACCAAAAAGGGATATTTCCCCTGCTAGACGACACCGGCAAAAGAGCCAATGTCCGATTAGTCCCCAAAAAGAAGCAGCAAAAAGTAGAAAGAGGCAGCATCCCCACTCCGAGTTTGACCGATGTTTTGGCTCGGTTGGACGATCGAGATATGCTACCAGCAATTTACTTCATCTTCAGCCGTCGCGGGTGCGACCAAGCAGTCGCAGAAGTCGGCAATTTCTCCCTAGTTAACGAAGCCGAAACAGCCGAACTCAAACGCATCATTGACGATTTTTTACAGCGAAACCCAGAAGCAGAACGCTTCGGTCAAAAAGAAGCACTTTTAAAAGGCATCGCCGCCCACCACGCAGGCATTTTGCCCGCTTGGAAAGGTTTAGTAGAAGAACTTTTTGGCAGAGGTTTGATAAAAGTCGTATTTGCCACCGAAACCCTAGCAGCCGGGATTAATATGCCCGCCCGCACCACAGTCATTTCCACCCTGTCCAAGCGCACCGACAAGGGACACCGACTGCTAAACGCTTCAGAATTCCTGCAAATGGCCGGTCGGGCGGGTCGGCGGGGCATGGACAAGCTGGGGCACGTGGTCGCAGTTCAGACGCGCTTTGAAGGCGCAAAAGAAGCCTCGTATTTGGCAACAGCCAAAGCCGACCCCCTCGCCAGTCAGTTTACTCCCAGCTACGGCATGGTGCTGAATTTGCTGCAAACTCACACTCTCGACGAAGCTCAAGAGTTGGTAGAGCGGAGTTTTGGTCAATACCTGTCTACCTTGTACTTGCAGCCGCAGCAAGAAGAATTAGACCGATTGCAAACAGAATTGGCGGTGCTTGAACAGTCCCTGGCGGCCGGAGGAAATGTCTCCACCCTGGAAAAAGAGCTCGCTCATTACGAAAAATTGCAGGGAAGACTCAAAGAAGACAAACGTTTGCTGAAAACTCTATTGCAGCAAGCTGAAGAAGCCAGATTTAAGGAGATGTCCGTAGCTGTGGCTTTTGCAGTGCTCGGCACGGTTCTGAGTCTCAAAGGCAAGCACGTTCCGACAGCTAAACGATCGCACACAAATCCTGTACCCGCCGTATTGGTTGCCAAAATCCCAGGTTCCGGCCAAGCACCAAATTTGGTGTGCTTGGGCAAAGATAACCGCTGGTATGTCGTCGCCATTAGCGATGTCGCGAGTCTGCACGCCGAATTACCCCGCTTGACCGTTGCAGATACCTTGAACCCGCCGTCGGAAATGCTCCTGAGACTCGGCCAATGCCGCTTGGCAAATGAAGAAACTGCTTCAATTGCTGCATCGATCCCAGAATTGCCCGCACCAGAACCGAGCCCAGAGGCGATCGAGCAACAGCGGAAAATCGCAGCCGTAGAAGCTAAGCTAGAAATTCACCCGGTTCTAGAATGGGGCAATCCCGGTACTTTGCTCAAACGCCAGCGCCGCCGGGAAGAATTGAAAAAAGAAATCCGCAAAAGCGAACAAGAGTTAGAAAAGCAACGAGCTCGCTACTGGGAGCAATTTCTCAACTTAATCGACATCTTGCTGAATTTTGGCTGCTTGGAAAGAGTAGTTTCGGCAACTGGAAACCGAGATGACTCCTCCGACAGGTTGGTACCCACAATCTTGGGCCAAGCTTGCGCCGCCATTCGTGGCGATAACGAACTGTGGCTGGGTTTGTCCCTGATGTCTGCAGAGTTTGACGAACTCGACCCCCACCACCTCGCTGCTGCTTGCGCGGCCTTAGTTACAGAAGTTTCCAGGCCCGACAGTTGGACTCACTACTCGCTGTCGCCGGAAGTTTTGGCACCTTTGGACAATCTACAAAAAGGCCTGCGCCGCCGATTGTTTCAAGTGCAGTACCGCCACGAAGCTGCAATCCCGATTTGGCTGGAACGGGATTTAGTGACTTTGGTTGAGCAGTGGGCTCTGGGTGTTGAATGGCTGGAACTGATTAGCCATACGAGTTTGGATGAAGGGGATGTGGTGCGGATTTTGCGCCGGACTTTGGATTTCTTGTCTCAGATTCCTCATGTTCCTCATGTTTCGGATGCTTTGCGGAGGAATGCTTGTCGGGCGATGCAGTTAATCGATAGATTTCCGGTGAATGAAGCTGCAACTTAGAAAATTGTTGACAGTTGACAGTTGACTGTTGGCTGTTGACTGTAAGCATTAGTGTCAAGTTAAGCCTGAAACCATGTCTAAATCAGGGTTGTAGCCGAGTCTAGATCCCCCTAAATCCCCATTAAGAAGGGGAGTAGGAGTTGACTTTGAGCAGACTCCTGTCCCCTTGCACCGCATTTGTCCGGTCTCTGTTTTTCCCCCCTTAATAAGGGGAGTAGGGGTTGACTTTGAGCAGACTCCTGTCCCACCCCCTACTCCCCTTATTAAGGGGGGTTAGGGGGGATCTAGACTTCGCTACAAACAAGAGAGACGGTCGGTTTAACGTGTTTGTTGACACCAACGGGCTGTCAACTGTCCCGCATCTAAATTGTATTTTTGGTTTTTCAAGCAAATGCACCCACATTTTAATCGAGAATCTAAAATCCAAAATCTAAAATCGATCGATCGCACTTTTTCCTGATTCAGGTTGCAGGGCAGGATAGACAATTGTATGGTGCGGATCGATCGCTCTTAATTGTTATTGAAATTTTCTTTAGCGGTGTGGTGAGTAATTCTCATATTTATGATGCAACAAATCAAAAATCCCGATCAAATGCCTGATGCCTGCTCCCAGGCTAAAAAAAATCGCTTTTTCACTTTCTTGCAAAGAGTCTTAATTGGAACTCTAGCGAGTACATTACTCAATCTCTTCATCCTATTTCCCTCTCCGAGTTTCGCAGAAGTAGTTCTGGGCGTTGTTCGCAGTTCCGAGAATTCTCCCGACTGGGTAAAGATTACCACGCGCCTCTGGGAAAGCGGCATTGCTTACAAACCAATCAATCTCGAAGAAATCAAAAATTTGGCGGATTTAACAGGCGTTAACGTGCTGTTTTTACCCAACATTGAAACTTTGAGTCCGACGCAAATTAAAGTTTTAGAAGCTTGGGTCTCCCAAGGCGGCCGCTTGATTGCTTCGGGCCCAGTCGGCCGCAGTTCCCCGGCCTTGGTGCGCCAATCTTTGCGATCGCTCCTTGGGGCCTATTGGGCTTTTCCGTTAACCCAACCGGCGACTCCGCAACCGCGCAGCCGCTGTCGGGATCTCGCTTGCAAAACTTCTAGCAGTTGGATGCCCCCAGAACAAAAAAATGCCTCAGTCCAAGGCGGTGTCTTGATTCCGGCTGATGCAAACAGTCAAACTATTGCTACTTGGAAAGATAGTTCCGGTTCCTCCGCAGCCATCGCCACGGATCGCGCTACATATCTCGGCTGGCGCTGGGGTAGCGAGGGTTCGGCAAATGTAGATAAGGCTTGGCTGCAAGCCTCGATCGCCCGCTGGGGAGGCACAATCGCTTCGCAGCCTGTAGCGCCGCCCACTGCTGCCGGAACCCCACTGCCAACTCCCCCCTCCAGAGTCAGTAGAAACAGCCCTAGTTTGCCGCGTACTACCCCGCTGAGCCGACTTTCTCCCTCTGGCTCGGTTCCCGATCCAGTACCTGCAACTTTTACAGACCCTTCGGATCAGGCGGCGCCGGCGGGTTTGGACGTGCAGCCCAATTCCAATAAGCCGATCGTCAGCATTGAAGCGTACTTGATGCGCCAAGAACTCACTAACCTCCTCGGCCGGTTTGAAAGCGCCTTGACAGCATCTAATTCAGCCAATACCGCCATCAATCTTAATGCTGCTACCTCCCCTCAACTGCTGGCTGCAGAACAGGGCGGTGGCGGCCCGGCAGCCAGCCGCACCCCTGTTCTGCAAGCGATCAGGGGACGGGCGATCGCCCAAGCGCGGCAGGTTCTGCAAACTTTCGACCAACTCCTGCAAGAGCAAAACTACGCGGAGGCGAGATCGCAGTGGGTGGAAGCGCGGCAGTTGCTGTGGGAAAATTACCCGAAGGAAGGACAGCGCGTTGGGGCGGAAATTCGCGCGGTTTGGCTCGATCGCGGGACGATCGTCGCAGCGCGATCTGAACAGGGTTTGGCGGCAGTGTTCGATCGACTCGCCGCCGCCGGTATCAATACTGTTTTCTTTGAAACTTTGAATGCCGGATATCCCATTTATCCCAGTCAAGTTGCACCGCAACAAAATCCCCTGACTGTTGGCTGGGACCCGCTAGCATCTGCGGTTAAATTAGCCCACGAGCGAGGCATGGAACTGCACGCTTGGGTTTGGGTTTTTGCCACAGGAAATAAGCGCCACAATACTTTAATTGGCCAGCCTAGTTCTTATCCTGGGCCGGTGCTTTCCGCTTATCCAGATTGGGCAAATATTGACAATAAAGGACGCAGGCAAAATCCTAACGATGGTAAATTTTATCTCGATCCGGCGAATCCGGAAGCACGTAATTATTTGCTGCAAATTGTCAGCGAAATTGCCAACAACTACAAAGTAGATGGGGTGCAATTAGACTATATTCGCTATCCTTTTCAAGATGACAATGCGAATTTTACTTACGGTTACGGTATTGCGGGGAGGCAGCAATTTAAGCAGTTGACTGGTGTAGATCCGGTGAATATTTCGCCGAGTTCCGGCAGTTTATGGCGGCAGTGGGTTGAGTTTAAAACTAATCAAATTAATAGTTTTGTAGCTGAAGTTTCTCAGCTTTTGCGGCAGAATTATCCGCGCACTATTCTGTCGGTGGCGGTGTTTCCTCACCCGGAAAGTCAGCGGATTTACAAAATTCAGCAAAATTGGGAAGTTTGGGCTCGTCAAGGTATTGTAGATTTGATTGTGCCGATGACTTATGCTTTGGATACGAACCGACTTCAGCGCATTACGGAACCGCTGGTAAAGGAACAAATGCTCGGTTCGGCTTTGATTTCTCCGTCGGTTAAGTTGTTGACTCTCCCGGAAGTTGTGGCGATCGACCAAATTCAAGCTTTGCGCGATTTGCCGACAGGGGGCTATGCTATTTTTGCGGTGGAAAGTATCAGCAGCGGGATGCAGGGCTTTTTTAACCGCACTCAAGGCCCGCCAGTGCGTTCCACTTCTGCTGCAGAGCCGATTCCTTACCGACAGCCGTTTGCGGCGGCGGCTTCGCGGTATACTGCTCTCAAGCAGGAATGGAGTTTTTTGTTGGCTAACAATCAGTTGCGGGTGTCGGAATCTGAACTAAAAGTTTTGCAAAGTCGAGCCGATGAATTGGCGCAAGCTTTGAGCAAGTTGGCGGCAAATCCTTCTACGGAAAGTTTAGCAACTGCTAAAAGATTGTTGGGGAGTTTTCAATCTCAATTTCAATCTTCGATGCGCTTGCATTCTGCCGAAAATAGCTATCAAGTGCAAACTTGGCAAAATCGTTTGGAGAGTTTGGATATGCTGTTACGTTACGGCGAAAGGATGGAGTTGAATCGCAGGTAAATATAGATTTTTCGGGTGTGTGCTGCTGTGGATAGTGCGATCGTGCTAACATTTGGGCGATCGTAATCTAATTAAGTTAGTTCACGATCCACAGGTAATCCTCACCTTGGTTTTTTCACAGCAATACTTGGTTCGAGCTCGCAGATTCAGTAAAAAACCCGGTGGTTGAGCGAACCCGAAACCCCCTGTCTTGAGTCGAAGTGCGATCGCGAACTTTAAGTTTGTAAGTAGGTCATCGCCAAATAACCATAGTATCTTATCAGGGAGGGTTGAGTTAAGATCCACGATCGAAGCGAGTAGATGAGTCCTCTCACCCGCCCGAACCATGTAATGTTTATTTGCACCTACTTACTTAGTGAGGACGGAAGTCCTCAAAACTCTTAAACGTCGAACTCAAACAATTTGATAATGAGTGATATCGTTTCCCGTTGCATCGGATAAGAGTCAACCATTGAGTTTTCCGACACCGAGTCAACAGTCAACAGTCAACAGTCAACAGTCAACCATTGAGTTTTTCGACACCAAGTCAACAGTCAACAGTCAACAGTCAACAGTCAACAGTCAACAGTCAACAGTCAACAGTCAACAGTCAACAGTCAAC
>NZ_JAUBTT010000157.1:9502-10831 GCF_036705125.1 Microcoleus sp. B7-D4 | reverse complement strand
ATAGGGCATAGGGCATAGGGCATAGGGCATAGGGCATAGGGCATAGGGCATACCTCACTTTTTTGAGAACCGCTATACGTTAGAGCTAAAATTAAAAGTCGATCGGGTTCCCAAAGCAGATATCTAATATGTTAGGTGCTAAAATTACTGCTCGGTCAACAAACATGAAGCTGAAATAAATTGTCAGCCATCTCGTTATCGATCCTCGAAAATCAACACAGTATCCTCTTAATTTAGATAACGCTGTCGGTAGCAATAATGCTGTAATATTTCATCCTCGTTTAGGATTAAATCAAGAAAACTATGACTTACTGTTAGCACAAATTTCAACTAAAACTCTGGATGCTGAAGCAATTACTTGTTATTCTACAGATATTGATCGTTGCCCGATCGCCCTTAGCTCAAAATGGTGTTTCTGCCTGTAGGTATAACCTTTCTCCCAACTGCGGATGCTCAAACGAAAGTTCCCGCGCGTGCAAGTGTAGCCGCTTCCCAGCAGCCCGACATCCGTAAAGTCGATCGCCCAAAATCGGTATCCCCAACCCTCGAACATCCGCTGCATGAACCCTCAATTGATGGGTGCGTCCCGTCAGCGGCAAAAACTCGACTCGATCGCAATTTCCTTCCCTCGCCATTACCTGAAAGCGAGTAACGCTGGGTTTTCCGCACTCCCAATTGACTTGCTGGTAAGGGCGATTTTCGGGATCGCCCCAAAGTGGGAGTTCGATCGTCCCCGCATCAATTTTTACCGTACCCGAAAGCACCGCTTCATAAACTTTGTGAACCTGCTTTTTTGCAAATTGCTGCCTGAGTTGACTGCTAGTTTCTTTCTCCCGCGCCAATAGCAAAATCCCAGATGTTTCCAAGTCTAAACGATGCACGACTGTCAAATTAAAACTATCAGCTAACAAGTTCCGCAAACGACTGAAAACACTATCTTGATTTTCAAAATAACGACCTGGAACTGACAGCAAACCAGAGGGTTTATTGACCGCAATCAACCATTTGTCTTCATAGATAATCGGTAGTATTTCGGTAACGGGCAAGATGCCCGTTCCACAAGAAATATGATGATTTGTGGGGAGTAGGGGTTGGGCTTCTAGCCCGCCCGCAACGGGCAAGATGCCCGTTCCACAAGAAATATTATTGCTTGTGGGGAGTAGGGGTTGGGCTTCTAGCCCGCCCGCAACGGGCAAGATGCCCGTTCCACAAGAAATATTATTGCTTGTGGGGAGTAGGGGTTGGGCTTCTCGCCCGCCCGCAACGGGCAAGATGCCCGTTCCACAAGAAATATTATTGCTTGTGGGGAGTAGGGGTTGGGCTTCTCGC
>NZ_JAUBTT010000157.1:0-9402 GCF_036705125.1 Microcoleus sp. B7-D4 | reverse complement strand
CCGCCCGCAACGGGCAAGATGCCCGTTCCACAAGAAATATGATGATTTGTGGGGAGTAGGGGCTGGGCTTCTAGCCGGCCCGCAACGGGCAAGATGCCCGTTCCACAAGAAATATTATTGCTTGTGGGGAGTAGGGGTTGGGCTTCTAACCCGCCCGCAACGGGCAAGATGCCCGTTCCACAAGAAATATGATGATTTGTGGGGAGTAGGGGTTGGGCTTCTAGCCCGCCTGTTAAACCCTCATTTATATTAGTAGAAACAATCGGATTTTGAGCCAATCCTGACAGCAAAAAACCCATCAACGGCTGACACCGATCGCCACAAGCGCCATAAAATTCTCCCTGTATCTTATCGCCAGATGGTGGCCCCCACCAAAACTCAGCCATTGCCAGCGGTTTCAGATGGTGTACTGCCGCGTAGTGGAGCAATTTTGGCGCGCAACAGTCGCCGGTGCCAGTGGGAATAGAATTTGTTGGCATCAATGAGGAGATGGAGCTCGATTTCCCCAAAAAATTCATCAGAGTGTAAGCCGCGTGCATTTGCGTTTGAAGTTCGCGGGAAAGTTCTTTTCGCTGCTGTTTTAGCGCCCGCATCCGTCGATCCGCAGCTTCAATTAATTGTTTTAGGGGCTGCAATGTTTCATCCCGCTGTCGTTTCAATTGTCTGCGTTCAATTTTCTCCAAACGGCTTTCTTGATTCAGTTGTTCCAGGGCAATTTCTAGTGTTTCTGCTGTGAGAGTTTGACACAGTAACTGGCGTTTTTCGTCTCGCTGCTGCTTGCAATTGCGATGCCGATCGCTCAAAACTTGCATTTGCACTTCAAACTCCCGAAATAAGGCTTCATACTCTTGTCGCTGCGGGAGTTGATTCAGTGCAATAAGTTCCTGTTTCATCTCCTCCAATTGAGTTAAGGTGCGGGCTTCCTCGAAAGCCACACGAGCTCGTCCCGGAATCGGTGGCACCCAGCCTTCAACAATGCTGCAACCATTCAGCAGCCCGGAAAATGCTTTGAGTATCCCCTGTTCCCCCGAAGGCCTCTCCACCAGTAATATGCCGTACATCTTCCCTTCGCGATCGTAGGAATCGTCAGCCGCCAGGTACTGCATCAAACCCCGCGCGAGATCCTCGGACATTCGAGTGCGCGGCAGTCTCAGCAGCTCGCCACTTTGAGGACAACGGCCTTCGTACCAATAATTCGGCTGCGAGTCGATCGACTCCCAATGACAGTCCGTGACATCTAAAAGCGCGTAAAATTCTAACATATTAAATTTGGTTTGAAATCTGAATTAGGACATATCTGCTTGTATCCTGGATGCTTTCGGTCAATCTATTTTAGATTTTAGATTTTAGATTTTAGATTTTAGATTTAAGCATTGACTTGCGCGAGATAAATTCGGGGGGCAAGTTTCATCGGATACAGGTTTTTTATTTCTGGGTCCTGAGTCTGCTTTCGGAATGAATCCGGGGGCTTGTATCCTGGATGCTTGATTGTCAATCTAAAATCTAAAATCTAAAATCTAAAATCGACTGACCGTATCTTACAGGGGTGTACCGAAAGTGGGAAGGGTGCATAATTTTATACCTACTATAATTAAGTAAAAATGATTGGTCGCACCAAGCCTGATATGCTAAATTTGTTTCCAAACAGCAGCGAGATTAAGAAAAGCATAAGTTAATATATAAGACCGCAAGCTTGTTATCCCACTAAATTTTTTATGTGCAAGGCGTATGCCAGACCTCTCGACTTCGGCTCCTGAAAACTCCTCAAACCCCCAACCAGCTCTGCTGCCGCCGATTTTAAGAATTTTTGCAGCATTTCCAGATTACGATCGGGGCAATAGATTGTACGCCGCAGGAAGGTACGAAGCGGCAGTCCTTTGCTACGGAAAAGCGGTTCAAATTAAGCCGGACTGGGCCAGGGCGTGGCTGAATCTGGGCAAAGCTTACAAGCAACTGCATTCCTACGCAGAAACCGTAGCCTGCGCCGATCGAGCTACAGCAATTAATCCCGAAGAATACTGGGCTTGGATGCTGCGCGGCACAGGGCTGTTAAGTTTGCAAAATCACTCAGAAGCGATCGCGGCTTTCGACACCGCAATTCAAATCAATTCAGAAAAGCACGAAGCTTGGTATCAGCGAGGCAGAGTTTTAGAGGAATTGCAGCAGTGGGATGCAGCCGCAACCTGTTACAAAAAAGCAACCCAACTTCATCCGAATTTGCCCGCCATGTGGTATCGGCAAGGCAATGTGTTGGTTCAAGCGGAGCGTTACCCTGAAGCCGTGGCGGCTTTTGAGCGCGCGCTGAAACTCGTCCCGACTAATTGGGAAGCTTGGCTGAACCGAGGTTTGGCTTTGATGAAAGCCGAACGCTACGCTGAAGCTGTAACTTCTTACGATCGCGCCATTCAACTGCAACCACAAAATAGTCTGGCTTGGTTCAATCGCGGCATTGCTTCAGCAAAATTGCACAAATATGCAGAAGCGGTGACAGCTTACGATCGCGTACTGCAAATGCAGCCCAACGACTGCGAAGCTTGGTTTTATAAAGGAATGGCTCTCAAACACCAGTGGGCCGACGCGGCAATTGCTTGTTTCGATCGGGCAATTCAAATTAACTCTTTTTATCCCGAAGCATGGATCGGGCGCGGTCAAACACTGTCAGAATCGAGAGATTTTGAAGGGGCGATCGCTGCTTTTGACCAAGCCATTCAAATTAATCCGAATTTTCCCGAAGCTTGGCTGGGTAGAGGCATCGCCCTAGCAGGATTGGAACGGTACAAAGAGGCAATTATCGCTTACAGCAATGCCCTACAAATTGAAGGTAATTTTCTAGAAGCTTGGAACTTGCGAGGCGAAGCTTTGGAAAAATTGCAGCAATACGAAGAAGCGATCGCCTGTTTTGATAAAGTAATCTCTCTGACTTCAGAAGCAGAAATTACATCAAAAGTAGGCTTGCAACAAGGCGCAGCGCTGGAAAAATTGCAGCGTTACGAAGAAGCCGTCGCAGCTTACAACCGCGTAATTAAAATCGTGCCCGACAATTTTGAAGCTTGGTTGAAACGCGGCAACGCTTTGTCAAAATTGCAGCAGTACGAACAAGCTCTAGCATCATACGATCGAGCAATTACTATCTGGCCGGATAACTATCAAGGCTGGGTACAGCGAGGTCTGATCCTAGGGGAAATGCAGAACTATTCCCAAGCACTCGTCGCTTTTGACCAAGTGATTCAACTCAAGCCAGACAACTGGGAAGCTTGGGCGCAGCGGGGCGACGTTTTGCAAAAATTGCAGCGAACTCAAGATGCCATTAGCTCTTACGGAGTCGCCCTCGAAATCAAACCCGATTACTACGAAGCTTTAGTTAGTCGAGAAGAATTGAGACTCAAGGGCGCGATGTCAGGAAAGTGGTAAGGAATGAGAATTAAATAACTTACAATGCGTGATGGTTCTTGTGGGATGGGCGTCCCGCCCGCCCTTTCTGGACGGGCGGGACGCCCATCCCACAATAACAATTAAAATTGTAAGTTATTTAATTCGCGATCCTTAATATCATGTCCGATAGATTGACCATAATATCCCGGCAGTTAATCTGTAGGGTGCGTCGCTGCGAAATATTGGTCGATAAAACTTACAGATTGACGGGTGGCGACGCACCTTACACGGGCTAGAAGATTGTGTGTACCACATCTACATGGAATATGCTGTAAATGAACAATTAACAATCGAATTAAGTTGATTATGCGACAAAGATAGGGATTTTCTAACGCCAGATAACTTGTGATAAGCTGATGCACATCAGCTTAATATCATGTCCGATAGATTGACCATAATATCCCGGCAGGGCGGGTTTTTGAGATTGTTAATTATTGGCAGATATTGTTGGTGAACCCGCCCCTACCTGATACCATTTCTCTAAAATCGTGCAACACTCTTCGACCCCCCCTAACCCCCCCTTGCAAAGGGGGGGAACAAGAATACTGTTGCATTCTTTTTTAAAATTGGTATGATTTGGGGTAATCGACCGGACATGATATAATTCTTACTTTTTTATATAGCATTACTCGGAAATCTCTGCTTCAAGACAGGCATTACCGGACAAGGTTTTTGCTCCTGTAAATTCTCTGGTTTGTTCCAAGTAAAAGGGCCTTTTTTCTCCGCCGCCATCCACAACAAACTTTTTGCTCGCGTCATCGCCACATACAGCAGTCGAAACTCTTCTGCTGTTTTCAAATAACCTGCTTGTTCCCACGCTTCGCCTAGATTTGGTAAAGGATATTTTTCGTGCAAACTTGCTCGAATTTGTGCTCTCGCTACCTCTGCTAAAGTGAAATCTCCTAAAAATCGGGTTTGCGGCAAAACTCGCAAATTTCCGGGGATGGTTTGTTCGTGCAGAAACGGCAAAAATACGCAATCCCAATCTAATCCTTTAGCTTTGTGCATGGTAATAATGGTTAGTTGACCTTTGCTGGTATAACGTTCTTCTATTTTGTCGTCGGCATCCACAGGTTCAAATCTTTCGGAACTCACAATTTCGCTAAGTACACCCAAAATATTCCGCATTGAATTGTTGCCGGCTGTTTGGATTGCTACCCGTTCTGCTAATTTGTCGGCGGTGGCTAATTCTGTTTGGTCGTATTGCAGCGCTAAGGCTAAGAAGGAAATGATTTGGTAGGGTGGCAGTTCTAAGCTAGCTTGCAGCAAACCGCAGCAAAAATAGCGACATTTGCGAACCGGGTCTGACTGCTGGGGGTCTAGGGGGCCTGGGTAAAGGAATTGTTCGGGGCTGGTAGCAAAAGCATTGTAGTCTTGTTTGGGAATCAGTTGTCGATCGCTCAAAATCTTTAACGCTGCTTTCAGGTAGTCTGGAGAGTGGGGGCGATCGAGAAATTGCAGCAGTGTTAAGATTTCCCAAGGTACTTGAGAATGTCTGTCGCGTTCTCCCACATCCTCAATTTTAATCCCGTATTTCCGCAAATCAAAGCTTAATCCGTGTTTTTGAGGATTTTCTAGCACTTCTTTGATAAACTTACCTTGTTTGTTTTCCCGCACCAAAATAGCCATCGATTTCAGATTCTCTAACGGCAATTTTGCGCTATTTTCCCCCTCGGTAGGTTCAGGGTCTGATTCGATATTTTTGCCATTTATTCCAAATTCAAACTCTGCGGGTAAAAATTCTTCTACTAACTCAATTACCCGCTTGCCAATCAACTCAACTGTATGGTAAATATCGCGGGGAGTATGCAATTCTAAGCCTCGACCAATGGGAGCAGGATTGGCATTTTGCTGCGGGTCATCGCTGGGTACTGGCTTAATAGTTTGGTCGCGAAAAGGCTTTTCATTTTTCGCTAATTCCGAAGCATTTACCCATTGCAACATAAAGTTAGCGGCATCGATAATTACTTGGGTGCTGCGGCCTGCACCGTCCATAGTCGCTAACTTATTCTCTACTTCGCACTCATCACAAAATTGGTTAAAATAAATCGGGTCGGCGGGAGTGAAAGTAGAATTAATCGCTTGATTTGGGTCGCCAACTCTGATAAAATTGGGAGGTGAGGTAGGATGATCTGGATCGATCGCCAATGTTTCCAAAAGCCGAGTTTGCAAAGGTGTAGAATCCTGCGCTTCGTCCTCAAAAACAGCAAATACTTGCTTTTGCTCGATCGCCCTCGCCCTCGGATTTTCCAACACCCGCAAAGCGGCTAAAATCATCTCGTCGTAATCGATGAATTCCCGACTCCTCAACAAAGCCTGATATTTTTGATATAAACCCCCAGCTACAGCTAAAATCTCATAACCGTCCCCAGTATCAAGAGCGTTCATTTCTAACAACTGTTCGGGAAATAAACCCGAAGATTTCGCCTCGTGAATCACAGTTTTAGCTACCTGCGGCAAAATTTCTGTCCGCAAAACCGATTGTCGCCGCAGCCTCTCCGTTTCCTCTCCGTCGAATTGCTGTCCTTCCAACAAAACTTGATATCTGCGGGGATTTTCGGCAATCCAAAGTTCTACACAGGTACGAATTAATCGGTGACTTTGAGTTGGAGTAACTAAGGTTGAATTTTCTAAATTTAAACCCGACAAATCGGGATGGCGCATCGCAATATTCAAAGCTAAACCGTGCAAAGTGTGCACCGCAAAACCGCCTTGAGATAAAGACAATTCTGCCAATCTTTCCCGAATTTTAGCTTTAATATTAGCAGCAGCCGATCGCGTAAATGTCACGACAATTAACTGGCGGCGGCTGTGAAGCCCGTTGCGGGCGATCGCAATTGCCGACGCAGCAGCCATTCCCGTAGACTTCCCGGCCCCCGGAACCGCAGAAACAGCAAGGGGGCCGCCTTGCCAGTCCGCCATGTCCTGCTGGCCCGCACGCAAGCTTTCGCGAATTTTAAGGCAAGCTTGTTCTCGCAAAGCTGCGGCAGAGTCTAACCCAGAGGAAATGTTGCCAGGGCGATCGATATTCGTTGTCGATCGCATAAAATCAGAATCAAATTCATCAGTCATTATTACATCCGCATTTATCTGCGTTCATCTGCGGTTAAAAATAAAAAAATCTGCAACCTCTACCGTTTCCATTTCGGTATCGGCTAAACTAACACGATCTATTCGAGCTTAAATTAAAACCAGCATAAAATTCAATACCCAAGCCTTTTTTAGAGGAGTCACCCAAATGAAAACTCACCTCAAAATCAATTCCCCCCCGCACCCAGGGCTGTTTCATTCTCACCAAAAACGAGGTTTTTGTAGGGGTAGTGCCCCCGTGCCTACCCCCGCCACCAACCAGCGCATGGGGGTTTCAGGCCAAAAGGGCCGGCACGGGGGCGCGGCCCCTACCAAGAATGAAACGGCCCTGCCCCCGCACCAGCCAAACCCAAACTCAGCCAACAGCAGCACAACTCGTTTGGCTGTGGCAGTATTCTTAACTTTATCTTCAGCCATTGCTTTGCCTAGCTGCGGTGGAGCTACATCCAGCAGCCATGAAAACCAAGTTGCCGCATCGGCTCCACAATCGGCACCAGCACCGGAGCC
Organism: Microcoleus sp. B7-D4; assembly: GCF_036705125.1. Lineage (NCBI taxonomy): Bacteria > Bacillati > Cyanobacteriota > Cyanophyceae > Oscillatoriales > Microcoleaceae > Microcoleus > Microcoleus sp. B7-D4. Next base: position 2,373 of record NZ_JAUBTT010000157.1, on the reverse strand, counting down.
AGCAGCCCAAAGGTCAAAAACTTCTGGTGCATCAAAAAAAGCAGCAGAAACTCCAGCAACCCGTCCCCAACTAATTAAAAAAGCCCAACTCAGTGTAGTTGTTAAATCTATTGACGCCAGCACTAAATCTGTTACCAATATTGTCGAAAAACAGCAAGGCGATATCTTGGGTTTCCAAAATCAAAAGCCTCCGGATTCCAGTGTCCGCCAAACCGCGTCTGTGGAGATTCGCGTACCTCAAGAACGTTTAGAAACAACTTTAGACGCTTTGGCAAAACTCGGAACTGTAGAGAACCGTTCTCTGACGGCTGAGGATGTTACCAATCAATTAGTTGACAGCGAGGCTAGGCTGCGGAACCTCCGCAAATCGGAAGAAATGGTGTTAAAAATTATGGAGCGATCGGGTTCTATCGGCGATGTGCTCAAAGTTTCTCAAGAGTTGAGCAACATTCGGGAGTCGATCGAACGCATTGACGCTCAGGTAAAAAGTTTGCGAAATCAAGTAGCCTATTCGACTATTAGCTTAACTCTACAAACAGCAGTATCCGCTCAACCAACTCCCGAACCTTCTCTAGGTTTGCGGGTACAGGAAACTTGGGGGAAAGCAACTCATTCTGTGGGTGAATTGACGCTCGGTTTGTTTGGTTTGGGTATTTGGCTGTTGGCTTACAGTCCTTATTTGCTGTTAATCGGGGCTGCGGTTTACGGCTTTAATCGATTTAAGAAACAGCATTCTGTTCCGACAATTCAAGAACCGAAACCGCCTCAGTAGTCAGTAGTCATTAGTCAGTAGTCATTAGTCATTAGTCAGTAGTCAGTAGTCAGTAGTCATTAGTCATTAGTCAGTAGTCATTAGTCAGTAGTCATTAGTCATTAGTCATTAGTCATTCCACCCACATAAAATTTATCTATTGTGGAACGGCCGGAAAACCCGTTCTTAACACCAACGACAACAGTCAACTGACAACAGTCAACTGACAACAGTCAACAGTCAACAGTCAACTGACAACAGTCAACAGTCAACAGTCAACAGTCAACTGCCAACTGACTAATCATCAATTTGCCATCCATCTTTGGTATAGTCTTCATCCACAATTTTTTTCGGACGCATCACCAGAACAACTCGCCCCAAAATAGGAATATCCGGGGATTGTTCAAACCAGTACAATTCTAAATTGCCAGCGTTATCGGCTAGGAAATAACTCTCAGCATCCCACTGTCTTTGGGCTCGATCGGCAATAATCAAAACTTCTTCAACTTTGCCTTGCAGCGGTACCGGCAATTTATCGCTCATTTCCAAAACCGCCACCGGATCTTCAGCGTTCAAAATTACCTGCCATCCGGGAATGGCCACCCAAGCTCCGGCTCCAGAAAATTTTACCATTCGGAACGGCTCGATTTCCTCCGGCAAAGGCACTGCCAGCAAATCTCTCGTAGAAAGTGGCAATTTGCCCACAACCGGGACAATCCGGGGCAATTGTTCCTCGGTATCGAGCCGGTAGACGGGCAAGCGGGGCGCTTCCCGTCTCGGAACTACGGTAAAATCGACGAGCAACTGCTCGATTTGCGCCCTAGCCGTTGGGCTGCTAGCTAATTTTAAACCGCGAGCAATTAAGCGCGATCGCTCTTGCAAATCGCTTTTCTGTCTCGCCAATTGCCAGCATTGGTAAGCCATAGCATCGCCGGGAGTGTCTGTGAACCCTTGGGGAAGACTCCCGAAGTGCGAAAACTCCTTGATCGCTTTAGCAACTTGGCGAGCATCGTCAACATCCAAATTGTGGGTTAGCATCAAACCAGCCGCCCCGGCCCGCTCTACTTGAGAGAGAATCCGAAACTCGTATAAGATATCGCTACCTTTTTTTAAGAAGTGCGATCGAACTTCCTCTGAAGCCCCAGCATTGACCATGCTGGTGTAAACTTGGGCTGCGACGCTTACTTGATTTTGCTGAATTGGCTCAAAACCAGTTTCTTCAAAAATCCTTTGAGAGTTGTAGCCAGCTTTTAGCAGTGCTGTGCAGGCCTGTCCCCACTCTACCCAAGTGCCTTCTTTGCGGCGGAGCGAGCGAATTAACTTTTCGGCATCCACAGCATTGGTGGAGGGTGCAGATGCAGGAGGGGAGGAATCTTGCGGTGTATCAGTCATAATTGAATCAAAAACTAGCGCTAAGTTATGTGTGATTGGATACCGGCAAGGCTCGTGTCGCGGCAGAGCGATAGATTAATAGTAAGTGAGTTATGAGACTATTGTTACCGGAAAACGAGAGGAAAGCCCCCGACTTCAGGCGTGGGGATGAACTCGGCAGCGGATGCGGCCGCCTACAGTCTTAGAAAAATCCTGGTTGATTTCTAAAAGCATGATATGATTATATCATG
>NZ_JAUBTT010000012.1:0-113619 GCF_036705125.1 Microcoleus sp. B7-D4 | reverse complement strand
CGTCCAAAAAGGACGGGCGGGACGCCCATCCCACAATAACAATTAAAATTGTAAGTTATTTAATTCGCGATCCTTAGAAATAAACAAGACGGACACCACTGGCAGAGTAATAGCAATATCTCTCCTAGGAGTTAAAGTCATTGTAATACTTGGAGATTTGACTTGTCCACTTAAATAGTTATTGAATAATCCCTGCTTGAGTTTATAAGGGGAATTCCAAAACAAATTAGTGGAGAGTATCATAAAATCGCCTTGAGTTAATGTTGAATAAATTTACTATAGCAATCCTTGCAGGAGTCGTATTTTTTTACCCCACCCCAACCCTCCCCCCGGGTTCGGGGAGGGAGTAAGAAGTTCACAAATGATGCGAGGATTGCTATAGAGCAATCACTTTAATAATAGATGAGTCGGATCTCGTCTCGCGCAAAAATGGCACAATAACCGCAGGTCTGGGAAGACAACGTATCCGAAAAATTGGCAATGGGGATAACTGCGTAGTATGAGGAACCCCATATCTCTGTAAAAACTTCAGCTTTTTTACCAAAATAGGCTAAGATTTGTGATAAAGACTTCAGTATTTTATTTTTAAATTGGACACTGAGGACTTTATTGTTTACTACTACCCACTTAAAAAATGACAACACCAAAAACATTAGAACCGGAATTGGAATTTAATAGAATACCAGAAGAAGTATTGACACATATCTCCCAAATATTTACAGCCACCCTATTTAAAATAGGTGAGAATCCTGTATCGCTGCAGTCACTGGTGGAACTGCTTGTATTGTTTATGGCTATCCTTGTCATAGCACGCTTTTTTACGAACTTTCTTAAGGAAAGCTTGCTTGTTAGACTGGGAATTGACGAGGGGAACCGGGAAGCTATCGCAGTTATTATTGGGTATTTAATAGTAGCTTTGGGGGTAATAGTCGCCATCCAAAGCATCGGTTTCAACCTCGCTTCTTTTGCAGTAGTGGCCGGGGGATTAGGAGTCGGAATTGGCTTCGGAATCCAAGATTTAACAACTAATTTTGTCAGCGGCTTAACGCTGCTTTTAGACAGACCTGTGAAAGTCGGAGACTTTGTGGAATTAGAAGGATTAATGGGAATCGTCAAAAAAATATCGATTCGATCGACCATCCTACAAACTACTGAGGACTCTAGCGTCATAGTTCCCAACAGCAAAATGATTAGCAACAAAATTGTTAACTGGAGTTACGAAAACTCCCTACTCTGTCTGCGAGTTCCCGTAGAAGTAGCCGAGAATAGTAACCCGCTGTTAGTGACAGAAACTCTGTTAAATATTGCTTACGCAGAAGCTGGAGTCTTGTACGAACCGAACCCGAAAGTATTGTTTGTCGAGTTTGGTGATGATAGTTTTAAATTTGAACTTTTAGTGTGGACGGACAGGCCGACTGAAAGAGAATTAATTAAAAGTTCTTTGAATTTTGCAATTGAATACAATTTCCGCCAGCAAAAAATCGAATTTCCGTTCAATGACAGAGAAATTTATTTGCAAAACCCCGAAGTTCTGTTGTCAATGTTAAACAAAAAAGAAACTGCAATTGACCTCCCGAACAGTTACACGGAAAATGAGCAAAAACCGCCAATTTTTGCAGAGAAACTCAAAAAGCCATCGTCGCTTAGCGGTTTGCTAAGAGAGGTGGAATACTTTGAAAATCTGACCGATCTGGAATTGCGGCAATTGATTGAAGTTGGATACCGCAAACGGCTGCGATCGCAAGAATATTTGTTTCACGAAAACGACCCCGGAGATGCTTTTTACATGATTCTTTCAGGTTCAGTAGAAGTTTTTGTAGAAGCTATTAACAAACATCTGAATAACCTCGGTTCTGGTCAGTTTTTCGGGGAACTTTCTTTGATGTTGGGCATCCCCAGAACAGCTTCGGTGAGAGCTTTAGAAGAAACTATTTTGTTTGCCATCAATAAAGAAGGTTTCCAGAAAGTTTTAACTGAAAGACCGGATTTATCTGAACAGATTATTAAAGAAATAGTCAAACACAAAGAAGAACTCAGCGAGAGACAGCAATTATTGCGAGAAATGGAATTAGTAGAGGCAGCAGAAGAGGAGGAAAATCCTGTAGAATGGGTGAGAAAACGGCTAAAAAATCTATTTAGTGTTTGAAATAATTCCTATGACGCGATTTATTCACGATCTCTTTGCAAAAGAATACCTGGAGGAATTGCTGTCGCCGCTCGGAACGGTTAATATCGGCCGCGATGTGAGTTCCGAAGTTCGAGAAATCGATGTTTACTTCACTTTCTTCAATCTAAAATCTAAAATCTAAAATCTAAAATCGATTGATGCCCACAGCATCGAAAGCATTGGTAGATAGCTTTAATGCGATACCAGACACAGAGAATTGGATGCAGGGAATCTATTTTTTGGGGGAATCTTTGCGGACTGCAATTGTGGCGATTCACCAGTTGCCAGAAACTCCAGAAACTCTGTGGTTGAGGATTTTGGGCAAAGGGGGAGTGCAGCAAAGGGCTATTTCCCAATTAAGCGCTTTAGCAACAGACGATCCGTTGCGGATTATCGCGCTAGAATTGCTGTATCGGTTACAGTCAAATTTAGTAACCGATGCGCCACAAGAATTAGAGCCAGAAGAGCGGGAGTTAATTATGGCCATTGCACCACTTTTTCAACAACAAATACAAGCAGCACAGCAACAAGCTAGAGAAGAAGGACTAGAACAGGGACTAGAACAAGGACTAGAACGAGGTAGACAAGAACAACAGCGCTTAATCTTAGAAAACTTTCTGCGAGTTCGATTTGGAGAATTAAGCCCAAAAATGACGGCTTTTCTATCTCCAATATCCAAGTTGGCGGCGGCGGAATTTACAGTGCTGTTGCTGGCAATATCGATGTTAACAGTCGATGAAGCAGGGCGGGAATCAGCAGTGAAATTGTTGGCTGAAAGTGTCTTGCAAATACGATCGCCTGAATTGAGCGATATTCTGCCTACAGCCGTTACTAATTTATTGGCATTGCCTGTGGCAGAATTGACATTGTTTGTAGAACAACTGCCACAGTTATCGGCGGAGGAATTGAGGGAGAGGTTAGGGAAAACACCTGAATAGAACCTGCGATCGCAGCCATAAAGGGATCTCGCTCTTTATGGCATTTAAATGATTCTCGAATAAAATTCCTAGATTTTGTCGATCGCACTTAGGAATTGGACTGCGGGGATAAAATCAAATGCAGCAGAGCGTCGATCAATCGATCGCGCTCCATTGGGATAATATCTTTGCCGTGCATCATATGCTGCGTTAACTGGAAATATACCAGCGATCCAATAAAAATCCGCGCCGTTGCCTCCGCATCGGATAATTTTAACTCTGGATGCGATGCCAAATATTCAGTGAGCCGCTCGATCCCCGGTTTACCTAAGTTTCTCACAAAAGTCTGCGCTAGCTGGGGAAAACGCCCCGACTCCGCAATCACTAACCTCACAAAATTGAGATATTCTGGTTCCTGGGTCACCTGATCCAATATAGTTGTGGCAACGAATCGCAGCGCTACGGCGGGTTCTTCATCCAGAACCGTAAAATGGACTTTTTTTCGCGCCAGCCGCTGTACCAAGGCCGCGAATAATCCTTCTTTATCTGCAAAATAGCTGTAAACCGTGGCTTTGGAAACTCCCCCCGTCTTCGCTACCTTGTCCATACTCGTCCCCGCGTAGCCGTGGGTTAAAAATTCTTGCATCGCGCCTTGCAGGATTTGCTCGGTTTTGTCACTGGCTGCTGCGTCTGCTTCGATCGGTTTTGTCCTTGCCATACCTTGCTTCTGTAATTTTTATTTGGGAGCTTGACATTATTATACTGAACGGTTTAGTATGAATATGCATCGTAACTAAACCGTTTAGTTTTATTTTCTCACAAAGAGGTATGTCATGGTAAACCAACCAACAGCAGACGGCTTATCCTCAAATCCATCCCTAGTTAAACAACTCCTAGTTGTGGCCGCAGTAGCAACCCTGGGGGCAGGGGGAACCACAGGCTACACGATCTGGCGATCGCGCATACCCGATCCCAATGCAGTAGCCGCAGCAGCAGCCGTCACAGCATCCCAATTAACCACAGTTACAGCCTTGGGGCGACTCGAACCCAGAGGAGAAGTAATTAAAGTCTCCGCCTCCGGTGCAGCCGAAGGAAACCGGATCGATCGGCTTTTGGTAAAAGAAGGAGACAGGGTGAAAACAGGCCAGGCGATCGCAATTTTGGACAGTCGCGATCGCCTCTCGGCCGCCCTCGACCAAGCTCAAGAACAAGTGCGCGTCGCCGAAGCAAACCTAGCAAAAGTCAAAGCTGGAGCCAAAAACGGCGAAATTCAAGCCCAGAAAGCCACCATTGCCCGCATACAAGCCGATCGCAGCAACGAAATCACAGCGCAACAGGCGATCGTTGCCCGCCTAGAAATCGATCGCAGCACCGAAATTGCAGCGCAACAAGCCACAATTGCCCGCATCAGGGCCGAACAACAAGGTGAAATTCAAACCCAACAAGCCACAATTGCCCGTCTACAAGCCGAACTCCGCAACGCCATAAGCGAGGATCAGCGCTACTCCCAACTGTATGAACAGGGAGCAATTTCCGCCTCAACTAGCGACAGCAAAAGCCTCGCCGCCGAAACAGCCCAACAGCAAATCAACGAAGGAAAGGCAAAACTGAATCAAATTCAGGAATCCCGCCAACAACAAATTAACGAAGCCCAAGCCAAACTAAATCAAATTCAACAATCCCGCCAACAACAAATTAACGAAGCCCAAGCCAAACTCAGCCAAGTTGAGCAATCTCGACAACAGCAAATCGACGAAGCCAAAGCAAATCTCGATCGCATCGCCGAAGTGCGTCCCGTTGACATAGCAGCAGCCGCCGCCGAAGTCAGTTTGGCCGCAACAGCCGCCAAACAAGCCAAAGCCAATCTGGATCTAGCTTACATCCGTGCTCCCAGAGACGCCCAAGTCCTGAAAATTCACACGCATCCGGGGGAAAAAGTGGGAAACGACGGCATTGTCGAACTCGGACAAACTCGCGAGATGCTGGCTGTTGCCGAAATCTACGAAAGCGATGTGGACAAAGTACGCCTCGGACAAACCGCCAAAATTACTAGCGATGCTTTGACAGGCGAATTGCGGGGAACTGTCGAACATATTGGTTTGCAAGTGCAGCGGCAAAACATTGTTAACACCGATCCTTCTGCGAATATTGATGGTCGAATTGTGGAAGTAAAAGTGCGCTTAGATGAAGCTTCCAGCCAGAAAGTAGCGGGATTCACCAATTTGCAAGTCAAAGTGGCGATCGGGGAAATTAAAGATTAAGTAAAAAATGTTACTTTCTCCCCGGTAAAAAACTCTCTACTTCTTCCTCTCTCTTCCTTCGTGTCCTTCGCGTCTTCGCGGTTCAATAATCACATATTCTTTCAGTACGAAGAGAGTAAACCATCAGCCCTATCTCTTCAATCCCAAATCCCAAATCTAAAATCCTATGCTTGGACTCATAAAACCATTACAACAGTTAAGACGCAGAACTTCCCTCGGATGGCTGCAACTGAGTCACGACAAAGGGCGAATGCTGGTTGCAGTAGCAGGAATTGCCTTTGCTGACGTTTTGATGTTCATGCAGTTGGGCTTTCAAAATGCGCTTTACACCAGCAATACGCGGCTGCACCAAAGCTTGGAAACAGACTTAGTTTTGATTCACCCCCAAGCGCGAAATTTGATTAATTTGTCTTCCTTCCCCAGACGTAGATTGTATCAAGCAATGAACGTACCGGGCGTGAAATCAGCCGAGCCGCTTTACGTGAAAATTGCTAACTGGAAAAATCCCGAAACTCGGCGCGAAACGTCGCTGATGGTGGTCGGTTTCAATCCGAATCACCCCGCGTTTGCGCTTCCAGAAGTTAACCAAAATTTGAGCGCGATTAAATTGCCGGATACTGTGTTGTTCGATCGAGCTTCTAGGGGAGATTACCAAAAAACGATCGCACAAATCGATCGAGGAAAAGCCGTTAAAGCTGAGGTCGAGCGACGCAGGATTAACGTCAGCGGTTTATTCACAGTTGGAGCATCTTTTGCCGCCGACGGTATTTTGATGACTAGCGATCAAAATTACCTGCGCCTGTTTGCGAGACAAAACGCCGCGAGTGTTAATGCCGGATTAATTCAACTGCAACCGGGTGCGGACCCCGTGGAAGTTCAACAAGTTTTGAAAGCATATTTGCCGCCGGATGTCAAGGTACTAACCAAACAAGAATTTATCGATTTTGAGAAAAACTATTGGGCTAAGAATACTGCGATCGGCTTTGTGTTTAATTTAGGCGTCGCGATGGGTTTTGTCGTTGGGGTGATTATTGTTTATCAAGTTCTCTCAACCGATGTCAGCGACCACATGGGAGAATACGCTACTTTCAAAGCGATGGGCTACCGCAATGTTTATTTACTGGGCATCGTTTTTGAAGAAGCTCTAATTCTTTCCGTCCTCGGTTTTTTGCCGGGAGTAGGAGTCTCTTTCGGACTCTACTCTTTAACTCGCCAAGCTACAAATTTACCGCTTTATATGACGCTGCTGAGAGCATTTATAGTATTACTTTTGAACGTGATTATGTGCACTATTTCGGGAGCAATTGCCACTCGTAAACTGCAAGCAGCAGACCCGGCCGATATGTTTTAAGGGAAAATGAATAAGATAATACTAATTCTCAAAAGTCATGCAACAGTAGCTGTAGGGTGCGTCGCCACCCTTAAATCCTAAAAAAGAGCGACAATCTCAAAGCGACGCACCTTACCTGATAGTAGAAGATTCGGCGGTTGAAACCGCTTCTTGTCAAACGAAGTCCACTCCAAGCGGACTAAAGAATCAAGGGGGTATTCAAGCCAGATTTTGTATAAACTCCTGACTACACACATATTTTTTGTAATCATTCTCTTTTTTTTCTCGGCCTTTTCGGCGAATAAAGCTGTTTATTCTTAAATCTAAAACCTCAAACCAAAAAGTTATGAATTCTACTACTCTCTACCCAACAACCAACGCATTAGAGATTCCTGCACCTATAATTTCCGCGCACCAACTCGACCACTACTTCGGTCAAGGTCAACTGCGAAAACAGGTACTTTTTAACATTAATCTCGAAATTAAAGCAGGTGAAATCGTGCTGATGACGGGGCCTTCCGGTTCGGGCAAAACTACGCTTTTAACTTTGATTGGCGGGCTGAGATCCGGTCAATCGGGAAGTCTCAAAATTCTCGGTCAAGAGATGTGCCATGCGAGTGCAGACCAATTGGTAAGGGCGCGACGCAAAATTGGCTATATTTTTCAGGCGCACAACTTGCACCGCAGTTTGACGGCGCTGCAAAACGTGCAGATGGGTTTGGAAGTTCACGGGAATTTGTCGCGTTCTCAAATGCGCGATCGCTCTGCAAAAATGCTAGAGTTAGTAGGACTGGAACAGCGGATTAACTATTATCCAGATGATTTGTCAGGGGGACAAAAACAAAGAGTTGCGATCGCCCGCGCTTTGGTCAGTCAACCGCAAATTGTTTTAGCTGACGAACCAACAGCCGCCCTGGACAGCAAATCCGGTCGCGAAGTGGTGAATTTGATGCAGCAACTGGCTAAAGAACAGGGTTGTACTATTTTGTTAGTAACCCACGATAACCGAATTTTGGATATTGCCGATCGCATCGTTCACATGGAAGATGGAAAATTAGCATAAATAGTTATTAGTTAGTTGTTATTTGTTGGTTGTTATTTGTTGGTTCTAATAACAAATAACAAATAACCCATAACAATGAACTAATTGCTAACAACCAATCCTTGCGGATAAATCCCCAAGTTTTGCAGGTACATTGCTTCGAGTTTGGGCATCGACGATTCCACGGAACCGCCATAACGCCGAAAAGAAGGCCAGATGTAAGCGAGTTTTCTGACTGCTGACTCCAATCTACCCGCTTCTATATCTTCTAATGCACCTTTTTCTCGGATTAACTCTATAGCCATCAAATCTTGATTTTCGGGGCTGAAATCGCGGACGCCAAATTTTTTGGCAAATCTGTCCCAAGTGGTGCTGAGAAACTGATATCGCCCCGCTGCGTCGGAACAGAGTTTTTTGCCATAGCGACGGCCGCACCTCATTTCTCTGGGATGATCTTGAAAGCTGACAAATTTCGTGCCGGTGTATTGGGTGCGGTAGCCGTCGGGGCTAGCGGTTCCTTCGGCGGCGGCTATGGTGTCGAGAAAGGCTTTGACTCGAAGTTCGGGCGCGATGCTATCGAGTCTGCTATCCTGTATGGGCTCTGGTGAATTCAGGGTTGCAGTTTCGGGCGATCGATCGCGATCGATGTTATCCTCTCCTTTGTCTGGTGAATTGAGGGCCGCAACTTGCGGCAGGCGTTTCGGGGTGGGCGAGCTTTCTGCCGAGACCGATTGCCCCCACAGTCGCGGCGTCATTCGACCTAAGAAAAAGCACAAACAGATTAAGAAACCCCAAGAGAGTTGAAAACGAAGGCGTTTGGAGCGATTCCCGCGCAGAACCGGCCACCGGTGAAGGGGGAGTGTTGCGGGCAAAATTTTCGTTTGCTGGCCGAAGGCGAACAGCGATTTCAGCGCTACCAAGGTTTGCTGGTAGAAACGCGGTGGAAGTTTCCGAGCTCTCATCGCTGCGGCGAAAGTCTCCACATCTGTCAAAGTAACTTGTGCCAGTGGTTTTGCGACAAACACTCGAAAATGGTTGGCCGCCTGCCAGCTAAAGCGCCGGTTGCGGGGGGATTTACCGTTTACCCACAGGCGAATTAGCTCCATGTCTGACATAGGGAGCAGGTGGCTTCCCAGATGTTTTGATGCGTACAAAAGTACCTCCTGATATGAGTTCAGGTTGAAATATCCCTGTTTGTGGACTTGAGATTGGTTTCACCGTTGAAATTCGGGACTGGCAAGGAAACAAATCTTTTTCGGGGCGATCGCAAACTTCAAATTTTTCGGTCATCACCGAAGGGCAGCGACAGGGATCAAGATAAACTGGTTTCAACCATATCCAGTGATACTACTAAGTGTTCGCCCGGTCAAGTTCATGGGCAGATTTGGCGATGGGTTGAGTCTAAAATTTAGTGATTCCACAGGCCTCGCCGTCCCAACTGACATAGGTTTCAAGGTGCTGGCATCCGGCTGACTCAAAAGTGAGCGATCGCATTTTTTTGTATCTAATATTAAGAATTCTACCGGTGTTTGGGCCCGGAGGATTCCTCAGCTTGAATGCCGATCAAATTTTTGCGTTTTGCCAGCATCAGGGAACCGTAGCGGTTAGCCCAAACTTGAGTAAACTCAGCACCTAAGAAGAGAATCTGAGCTGAATAATTGATCCAAAGTAAGATAATCACGAACGATCCCGCAGCACCGTAGGTAGAGGCAATACCGCTACCTCCGAGGTAAACTCCAATTATGGATTTGCCGATCGTAAACAGCACTGAGGTGATGGCGGCGCCGATCCAAACATCATTCCAGGCAAGATGGACATCGGGCAAAAGTTTGTAAATTAAGGCAAAAAGCAGCGTAACTACGCCAAAGGAGAGAGCAAAATCCACAATCTGCCAAATGCCGACTGGTAATTGCAGCAAGCCGTTCAACCAATAGCTGACGGCGGCTAAAATGGCGCTAATGACTAAAGATACTAGCAGTAGAAAGCCTATGCCTAAAATCATTGCAAAAGACAATATGCGGTCTTGCAGGAATCCCCAGATGCCTCGTCCGGGGGGCGGTGAAACATTCCAAATAGTATTGAGGGCTTCTTTGAGATTAGTAAATACGTTGGAAGCCCCCCACAAAAGTGTAGCGATACCTACTAAAGTCGCAATCATTCCCGACTTTGGTTCGGAGGCTTTGAGGATGAGTTCTTGGACGGTTTCGGCGCCTTCTTTGCCGATTAAACTTTGGAGTTGGGTGACGATTTGACCTTGGGCTGCGTCTGCACCAAAGACTAAACCGGCGATCGCAATTACGATAATTAGCAGCGGGGCGAGGGAGAAGACTGTGTAATAGGCTAGGGCGGCGGCTAGGGTTGGCGCTTTATCTTCTTGCCATTCAGTAAAAGTTTGTTTTAGCAGTGATATGACTGTTTTTAAGTTCACGGTCTTTGCTTTCCTTATACTTAGCGTTTACCAGGGATTTTAAGAGGTTAGGAGTTTTTTAGCGTCGGCCACAAGATAGATTTATCGATTACCAAATTCGGAAAATTACTTTTATGTCAGATTCCCACACAACTGTTAACAGCACCGATGTAAAATTGTCTAAAAAAGCAATTTCTTGGGCTAAATTAAGCGCATTAGTAGCGGTAGTTAATTTCTTGCTGGTGCTTTTCCATTTCAGTTACCTTCAGTTGCGCCCTGTTTATCAGAGCTTTTTTCCGGGTTTAGTTAAAATTTATGACCCGATTAAAGGCATTGATTCGAGTTTGCCAAATCCCGAATATTTGAAAAGCGCTGACCAGTTTTGGCGAATTGATACGTTTTTTATCGGTTTTTTTGGGGCGGAATTTTTGATTAAAAGTCTGTTCCACACCCGCCGTAAACCGGGGGTAACTTGGTTTGATTTTCTGCTGAGGCGCTGGTACGAGGTGTTTCTGGTGATGCCGATTTGGCAGGGGTGCCGCATTCTGCCGGTATTGGTGCGGCTGCACAAGTCGGGTTTGGTGAATCTCGATCGCGTAGTTGCTCAAGTTACCTATGAACCGGTGGCTTATTTAGCCAATACGATGTCGGAATACATGATGGTGCGGTTTATCAATCAAGCTAAAACTTCCATCAAACAGGGCGACGCCGCGCAGATGTTGCTGGCGCAGCAGCCGTACCTTCACGTCAATCAGGAAAATACGATCGAACAAATTACCAAGCGGATTTTGGATCTGACAATTTACAAAGTTTTGCCGCAGGTGCAACCGGATTTAGAAGAATTGCTGCACCACAATTTGGAAACAACAATCAAACAGTCTGATTTTTATCAAATGCTGCAAAATTTCTCTCCCATTAACATTTTGCCGACCGAGATGACGGAACAGGTAGCGAATTATTTGGCTCAAACTGCTGTGGATGTGGTAGCTACTACTTATGAAGACGATAAAGGTAGAAAAATTCTAGATAATTTCAGCCAAGAATTTAATCAAAGTTTGCGGCGGGAATTGCAAGATGAGAAAACTCTTGGGGAATTGCAGTCGCTGCTGTCGGATTTGTTAGAAGAAGTGAAGTTGAATTACATTCAAGGCGGGTTGAAGTCCGATCCGGTGCAGACTTTTACGGAAATTAACTCGCTCCGGGGAGTAAGGGAGAGTTGATACAGCAATCAGTTCCGGTGTTGTGAATTAGATTTTTTTTTACTCACATCTTGCACCATTGTCAACAACAGGCTTTCCGGCCTGTTCCACAAGAAAATTCATCTCTTGTGGAACAGGCCGGAAAGCCTGTTCCTAAACAAGTAATTGAGGATGGTACAATATCTCAGTTAAAACTGATATCTTGCACCATTGTCAAGAACGGGCTCTCCGGCCCGTTCCACAAAGAATGAGTCTTCTTGTGGAACAGGCCGAAAAGCCTGTTCCTAAAAAAGTAATTGAGAATGGTGCAATATCTCAGTTAAAACGAACCGCTTCGAGGTGCGTTAGCGAAGCGGCGCGTAAGCGCTAGGGCGCGAAGGAAGAGAAGAGAAAGAGTTTACAAGTTCTACGGGTAAGGTGCAGCCGCACCTACGAATACGGGTAGTGCGGAGATCCACAATGTCTGGCGATCGATCTATCTCAATCCCCAGCTAAAATAAAATAATTAACTTAAAACATCTATCATATTAGATATCTATCTTGAACAACCTTACTTGCCTGGAAATAGAAGTCGCTCAAACAACGCTGAGATTAGCAATGTTGGCGGGCTTAACACTTTTAATCGCCTTTTTTGTGGCGTCAGAACTAGCATTAGTATCAGCAGATCGCCATCAAATCCGCCAACTTGCCCAGTTGGACGATCGCCCAACCGCTAAAACTGCCGAACTCGTCCACCAAGCTCAAAACAACATACCGCATTACCTGTCTGTGACTCAAACTGGCACAACAGCAGGGAGTTTGCTGTTGGGTTGGTTGGGTGAGGGCGCGACTGTACACTGGATCGAACCGTGGATCGACAAATTGCCGATCGGTCATTTTTCGGCCGTGCTGACTGCTCATTCGATCGCAGTTCCCGCAGCTTTTATCCTAGTAACTTACGTAGAAATAGTCTTAGGAGAACTAATCCCCAAAGTATTAGCAACCCACGCCCCAGAACGCACCGCTTTGCTGTTGATGCCGGCCCTCGAACTCTGCTCAAAATTACTGTGGCCGCTGCTAGCAATTCTCAACGGTACCGTCCGGCTGCTGACCGGTTGGATTACCAGTAAAGAGTCTCAACCGCTGCTGTTACCTTCCGAAGCAACTCTCGTTCAAAAAGATGCTCATTCGGCACTAATTTCTGGCCTATGGGAAGTGACAGCAGTTAACGAAAAACTCGGGTTAAACCTGCCGACTAACCAAGCTTACCAAACAATCGCCGGGTTCGTAATCCACAATTTAGGTAAAATGCCCAATCAAGGCGATCGGCTATTGTGGGGCGAGTTGGAAATAGAAGCAGCAAATGTAGTAGAAGGCAGTTTAGAAACCGTGCTGCTGCGTCAGGTAACTCGCCCCTTATTTGAGACTCAGCAGCCAGAACTTGTGTTAAATTGATCCTAAATCAGGCTTAAATACTTCCTCGATCTATGTATGTGAGGTGGGAGCATCTCATATTTGTAAAAATACTTCTTCTGGCTCCTTCCTTCTTCTGGCTCTTTCCTTCTTCCTCTTTCCTTCTTCCTCTTTCCTTCTGCCTCCTGCCTCCTGCCTCCTGCCTCAAAACTCCAATTTCTAGCGGAGGGCTGCAAAGGTGAGATGCTCCCTGTGAGGTTGTAATTAGTCGCTCAGTGCGACAATGTACCAAAAATCTGCAAA
The DNA here is from genome assembly GCF_036705125.1 of Microcoleus sp. B7-D4. NCBI lineage: Bacteria > Bacillati > Cyanobacteriota > Cyanophyceae > Oscillatoriales > Microcoleaceae > Microcoleus > Microcoleus sp. B7-D4. Next base: position 100,601 of record NZ_JAUBTT010000012.1, on the reverse strand, counting down.
TTGCATAAAGCACAGTTTATGAGGTGGATATGCTGAAAACACTTTGGGCTACTGTTCGACAAGGGAAAATTGAACTGCTGGAGTTATCAGAGTTACCCGAAGGGGCAAAAGTATTAGTAACACTCTTACCTGATGATGAAGCTGAGTTTTGGCTTCAAGCGAGTCAAACATCACTAGATAGAGTTTTGGACAATACTGAGGATTCAGATAGTAGTAAATGAGCTGTCAAATACATGAGTATGTCATTGCGAGTGAAACGAAGCAATCGCAAGGTTTATTATAGCTTTACTTCTTGTGATATACCAAAGTTTATTTACACATACCTACCTTCGCTTAATTTAACCGTTCCAAGATCCATTCATAGTGCCTCTTAAAGCTTTCTAGAACTTTCTGGGAAACTTCTGTATCTTCGATACACATTCTGATAGCAGAATCTTTACAATCCATATCACCAAGCACATAAATTCTCAGATGTTTGGGAATAGCATTGTAAGCTTCTCGCAAGCTACTTTTATTTTCTTTTGTTGGGAATGTTAGGAATTTAGCAAAGGCTTGAACACAAGTATCTGCAACTGTTTGCTTTCCCTGAAGCCGGTTTATCGTATCTTCTACTTCTTTTACAAAATCATCAATCTCTATATAAAACTCTAAAGTCGAATTTCCGTAGTAGAGATGGTGACAGCTTATCCTCGCACCCTTGGGAACTTGGGTAACAACCCATCCCTCGGCAACTTTGGTTTTGAATTCCTCAAAGTTAACCCATTCCCAACAATCGATCATACCGTCTTCAAAAACTCGGATGATGGTTTGGTAGTAGTCGCCGTTGTGTATAAAGGCCGACAACCCTTTACCCCGAATTATTTCTCCATTTTCACCGTTTCTATATAATTGAAGCATTTCTTTTGCCCTTAACAATCAAGCGTATTCCAGTAGGGAAACGGCACTGCCGTCTCCTCTTACGGACACGGCGCCGTGCCCAAGGGGTGTCAACTTAAGGTAAAACCCATAGTCCGGCAAGGGTTGAAACCCCTGCCTCAAAGCGAAAGTCCTCTCAAAGAGGACTAATGAGTTAAGAATTCTTCTTCTCAGTCCTCTTTCAGAGGACTTTCGCTATTAGACAGGGAATTCATTCCCTGGCGGACTGCCGGGTGAGCGGGAGAACTGGCGGACTAAAAGCTTAAGTTGACATTAATGGGCAGTGCCGTTTCCCTACAGATATCGCCTACTCCGCCTTCGTTTACCCCACAGCCACCTTAACGGCACCCCCAACCAACTGCTCGTAATCCGCCAACAACCACTCCGGCAAACAAGTATTCGCATCCTGAACCCGTAACAGTCCAGGGCGACAAAACAGCATCGCCGCCAACAAATTATTCACCGCATTAGGCGTTCCAAACCCTTTACTCAACTCAACAACCAACGAGTTAAAAAACTCGCGATCGCTCTCATTCAATGGCTCCTTAATAAACCCGCTGCCCAGCATTGCTTTGTAACCCTTACCAAAATCGCTCCGGTACAAAACTTCTACTTGTTCGCCGGAAACGCTCAGCCACAAATCGGCAATTTGCTTGCGAATATGCCGCAAATCTGCTATTACCAATTCAGCCGTCGGGTCGATTTCATAGAGATTGACCGCAGCAGTTAATTGATTGAGAAACTGCGGCATATAATCTTGTTTGACAACTGTTGGTTCTGTTGTCGCGAATGCGCTTTCAAACACCTTTTCGTAATCTTCAAGCAACCACTGCGGCAAGCGGGTGCGAGCATCGGGAACCAGCATTTTTCCGGGTACAAAATACAGCATTGCCCCCAGCAGAGCATTGATAGCTTGAGGCTGCACCAACCCTTTGCTAATTTCAGTCAATCTCTGCAAAAACTGCTGTTCGGCTTCAGTCATTGATTCTGCTTGCAAGCCGCAGCTAAGTATTGCTTGATATCCCTTGCGAACCTCTCCTCGGTAAAAACTTTCGAGTTTTTCTGAAGGAACAGTCAGCCAAAAATCAGCCATTTGTTTTCTGATTTGGCGGAGTTCCAAAACAACCGATTCGTCTGACGGATCGATGCGGTAAAGATTGACGCATCCTAACAGTTGATTCGCAAATTGTGGCGATTGAATGTATTGAGCTAGCAAGTCAGAAGTAGACTCAGACTTGGCGGCGGCTTCCGTCTCAAAAACTTGTTCGTAATCCCCAATTAACCAGTGCGGCAAGCGGTTGCGAGCGTCGGGAATTCGCATGGTTCCCGGCGGGAAATACAGCATCGCGGCAAGCAAGGCGTTGACAGCTTTGGGATGCACTAATCCTTTGCTAATCTGGGTTAATTGCTGCAAAAACCTTTGTTCGCTTTCGATCATCGCTTGACGTTGGAAGCCGCTCTTGAGCAGGATTTGATAGCTCTTACCTGAAGCGCTTTTGTAGGCTGCTTCGAGGTTTTCGGCGGGAACGTTCAGCCAAAAATCAGCGATTTGTTTGCGGATTTGACGCAGTTCGGATATTGCTGAGATGTTTGAGGAGTTTCTTTGGTAAAGGTTGACGGTGTTCGAGAGAATTTCGTCGAAATCTGGCTGCTTGGGAATGCTATCCTGTAAGTGGCGCGATGCTTCCAGGTGGCTGCTTTGCCATTGGCCAAAGAGTTCTTGGAATAATTTGCCGATCGCCCCAGAGTATGCCACACTGTCAAAACAAGCCGGATTAGCTTGCATTTTCTGCTGAATTTCCTGGCGATAGCGCTGCCGAAGTTCAGGATTAGTGCCGAGGGTAACTGCTAGTTGAATGTAAGATGCTTCGCTATTGGCAATTAAATCAGGCATAGAGAGCGATCGTACCACCGCAGCCCCCATTCTCGATCGCAAAGTATCACCATCCCTAACCACAGTTGGAAGTCCCACCTCTAACGGATCTACAAGCGAAGTAGTCCCCGCATAGGGATAGGAATCTAAATAAACATCTCCCAACTTCAAAACTTCTTTAACATCCGCACGGTTAGGAAAACTCTTCAACACGCGCAAACGATTACTCTCAATGCCATACTTAGCAAAAACGGCTTTCATATTATTCACAAAAGCCCCCCCAGGATAATGATTAGTCCAGCTAGGGCCGAAGGGCATTAAAAACAGCACAGAATTAGGAACAGCCGCCATAATCTTTGCCCATGTTTCCCTTAACTCCGGCACTAGCTTATACAAGTTCGCACTCGAAATAAAGACCACCGATTCCTCGGAAATGCCGATACTATTTCTGGTGAAATTAATGTTAGGAGTGTAAGGTTCGAGGGTATAGCTAAAACAGCAGCCAGGCCCGTCAATAGTTGCTAATTGCTCGCGATAATGCTCCTGTCCTTCAAGTGCAGGTTCCATCAACTTACCAGCAATGTAATAGTCAATGTGTCGCATTCCTGTGGTAATGGGAGAATTAAAACACGTAGTTTGTACCCGCGCTAAGCGATGCAATGCTAGTAAACTAATCGGATGAGTAACCGCAGTAATATTGGTAGCAATCAGCAGAATATCTAAGTCATCAGCGCGGATTGTCTGAACTTGACTTGGCAAGTCATTAGATAGTTTAACCAGCCTGTCAGCGCGACTCTGACAATACTGTTCTAGTTTATTCCCGTCGAGATTGAGAGCGTACAAAATAATTTCAAATTGCTCTCGATTCAGATATTCAAAAGCTGGCAAAGTAGCGAAAGTTTCCGTCATCGCCCCGAAATGTTTAGTCAGGACACCAAGGCGAATTTTCGGCCTATTCGCAGGTCTAGCCGGAAAAATGCAATCAATCGCAGCGCCACGATTTTTCATGGCATATTCAATAATATCTGCGCGCTTTGTGTATATATCCTTGAGATTTTCACTATTGAAGTACAGAGGAATAAAGTTAGCGCTTTGAGTGAAAAACCAGGCGATGTCCTGCCAGACTTGTGAGTTTGGGTTCTTGAAGATATTGCTATGCAAATAACTGACCCATCCCTGCACATACCGACAATAATTGTCAGCCTCTCCTATTTCTTGAAAGAGAGTAGGCGCAGCAAACATAAATTTGAGGTAGTCGTTGACAAACCAGTTAGGTATAACTGCATTTTCATAGTTCAGCATTAACTGATCTGCACGACGATAGAGGGCGGCTGCTAGTAGGTAGTTAATATCTTTGGGATTTTTAACTCCCTGGGAGAGATGCGATGCTAGTCGATCGATAAATGTTTTTTCTGTGTCCGTAAATGGGTCATCTTTAATGGCACTATTGAGTAGCATTTGATGTGTCTTGCCTAGTTCGCTGGCATAAGCATTTTCTAGTTGCTCAATAGGTAAACTCAGCCAAGTTTCAGCAAGTTGTTTGCGAGATTTATGTAGTTCATTAAGAGGCTGTGTTGTTAATCCAGGATGTTGTTTGCCTAACGCTGTATACTTATTAAACGCTTCCTCTCTTAAGTTTTGAGGATAGCGATCGTCTACATGAATTTTGTGATAAAATTTATACCAATCTGATAAAATAGTCTGTCTAGTTTCAGAATTTTTCCGAGTTTGTTGACTAGGATGAATCCGAAAATGAGAAAGAGTCTCATAGACAAACCCAATTTTATATTGGCTCATAATTCGGAGCCACATTTCAACATCCACAAGCTGACATAAATCAGCATCAAAAACTCCTACTCGATCGAAGACGTTCTTCTTAATTAATATCGTAGTTGGTTCTCCTATTTTGTTAATAGGATCGCTCAATAACTGAGGTTTTTCTAGCAGTTCTTGTCCTGATTGAATCGCTTTCAAATTCAACCAAGCTTTGTAGGTGTCTTTGGCATTTTGATAATCTGGCATATAAGCAGAATTAGCTTCAGCACCCCCAGACATCAAAATATTACGAGGTGAGAAAACTAAGCCGATTTGTTCGTCTTGTTCCGCTAAATTCACCATTTTTTCTATACAGTCCGGTTCTAGTAGATCATCTTGGAACAAAAATTTAATATATTTCCCTTTAGCTTGGGATATACAGAAGTTCCAATTTTGGACTAATCCATATTGATGATGATTTAAGATCGTAATTTTAGCTGGATACTTTTGTTGAAATATTTTTGCTATTTCTACTGTTTTGTCAGTTGAGTTATCATCGGAAACAATTATTTCTATGTGAGAATAAGTTTGGGCAATTGCACTTGCTAGCGCTGCTTCTAGAAATTGTTCACCATTGTAAGTAGGAATACAAACACTGACTAAAGGCATTTGTCTCGCTAGCTGTTTGTTAGTTTTAACAGCCTCTTGAGGAGTTTGTGGCTTTTCTTTGCTGAAAATGAAATCTTCTAAGAGTTTAGTACACACTTCATCAGAGAGAAGTGGGGGCGTTTGTACACCTAATGTTGGCATTAATTCTGTCTGAATAAAGGTTTTAAGCTGCTGATGCCAGCCATATCTTGCTACTGTATTTAGAAGTGAGCGAGATGCTTTGACATAATGTGGAAAAATAAAACTGCGAACATGAGTGAGATAAAAATTAAAGTCTACTTGTATTTTTTGATGAAATTTTAGACGAGCTTCGGCAAATCCTCGTGTCAGCGCCAGGTAAACACATTCAATCAGTCTTTCTGGAGGCAAATCAGTCATTTCTAAAACTTGTTCTGATGACAGTCCCCAGTATTCTAAGTCATGTGCGATCGAGGCATATACTGATGTTGATGCCAGTAATAACTGAATCATGGGCAGTGGTTTTGCCCAATCTGTCAATGCTGTTTGTGTCACTCCACTCGAACAACCGATAAAAAGAGAACAATATTTTGTTAATTCTGCATTTTCTCGTAGACTTAAGGTGCTACCATCAACAATTCGCGCATCTACTACCGGAACTTTAGATTTAGATGAAAGAATAATACTACAATCTGGCACAAGAGACAGCAATCCCTGGGCAAAGGACAAAGCAAAATCAAGTGTAACAAATGATTGATTACTGCTGGATGCACACTCAAACAAAATTATATTACGGCGGTTCTGTAGGTTGTGTTGTTCGGCAAATATTCGCACTTTTTCTACTTCCGTTTGGCGTAGTCTCAAGATATTTTGTAAAGGAACTGTAATTGGTTTAGGATAGCCTCGCAATAGAGAAACTTTCGTTGTCCCATCATAATTTTGAGTATTTCCTGGGTAAATTTGTGTGAAAAATAATTCATCAAATTCACCCTGCTTAACCCGCTTTTGTAATTCCTGTTCAAACTGATACCAAGCAGCAAATATTTGATTCCAATTTTCGGCTGGAAATTCCCAAATTTCATCCACGAAGGGATTTTCTTCGATTATGCTACGACAAAGAGATGAAATTGCCCAAGTTAGATGACATCCTGGATAGTCATGCTTGATTTGTCGAGCTACAACAGTAGCATGAAGACAATCACCATTTAAACCTAGTTGTCCCAACAAAATTCGTTTGCCAGAATTATTTTTCGGAAAATCAGGAGTAAAAAAACCAGACCAAGAACGTTCTGTTTGCAAACGCGGTATCTCAGTTTGGAGAAATTTCGCGCTTCCCTCCATAACCACAACTTGGTCAAGGCAAGGATTATTTTGCAACATAATCTCACTTTCGGAAGTAATGAACCATGTAATTATGCAGTTTGGTTCGCTATTTTTTAGATTTTGCGCTGTTTCCAGATAGGACAATATTTCCTGTGGTCCAAAAACCGCAAAACCGTAATGTTTGTGCATCGGTGTATAGGGATAAGAAGCGGGCTGAGATAATGGTTTCATCATGGAAATACCTAAAGGTGGATTATGATTTTATATGGCGTCGATCATCATAGCTGCGAGTTGTCGCAGGTCTATTTTGGGTTGCCAATGTAGGCTGTCCATTAGCGCAGGATTGGATACTAATCGTTTATATTCAGGCTGAAAATTTTCAGCTTGTTCTAGATATCGAGTCCAATCCAAACCCAGGTGTAAAAAGCAGACTTCTATCCAATCTTTTATAGAATGAGTTTTGCCGGAACCGATAACAGCTTCAAAAACATTTTCCTGTTCTACCAGCGTCATAATTCCCTCTGCTACATCACCGGCAAACGTCCATTCTTTCTCTACATTAACATCGCCAATTTGAAGTTTTTCCTCAGATCCCTGAACAATACGCTTAGCGGCGACTACAATTTTTTGGCTGACATGATTTGGCTTTCTGAGAGGGCTTTCATGATGGAATAAATATCCTACATAGGCTTTGATACCGAGACTTCTGTAATATCGGGCAGCATAAACTGATTGGATTCGAGCAACGGCATAAGCACTACTTGCTTCAAAAGCAGTATCCTCAGAAATAGGATTGCCATCATTATAGAATTGAACGCCGCTACCTGTAATAAAAACTTTAGAATTGGCGCTATGCTTGTAAACCGCTTCTAAAATATTGAGTGTACCTGTCGAAATTGCTGCATGATTTTCAAACAGCGCATCGTGTCGTGTTGTTGATTTAGCAGCTAAGTGAAATACGTAGGTTGGTTGGTATTCTTTTACGAACTCCTCAACCTGTTTGTAGTCAGACACATCGCCACGCATCCAATCTCCCGATCGCGATACAGCTACAGGTTTAATTCCTTTAGCGTTGCACAACTGATGGAGATAGTATCCATCTTGTCCGTTAGCACCGAAAATAAGAGCGTTCACAGTTTATTTTTCTGAAAAACAAAGGTGGCAAATGTATAGCGACATCCTTCATAAATAAAATCGGGTTTCGGACAATCCCATTGCGGAACGTCAGGGAAAACACAATTTTTTAATAAAGGCAGAAGTCGCTGTTTGAAATCTTTCTGCGTGTACAAGCGAAAGTCCACTCCCGGAATCCGATCGCCCGGTTTATACTGGTCATTATAATCGCAGGTTAAAACGGCACTACCTCCAGGTGCCAGAAGTTCAGCGATTTGCATCAGAAACAACTCGTCATTTTGAACGTGTTCAATCACAGATGTTGAAAATATAATATCATAGCTCCCTTTAATAGTAGACGGCTTGTGGAAATAAGTGTTGAGATCGCAGTTAATCGCCGGATCGATTTCTTCCAATTGGTAGCCGACTTGCTTCAGAGCAGCAGCAGCACTATCTTCATGACTGCCAACACATAAAATTTTAGGCTTGACTAATTGAGAAGCAAATTTGTCTACCGTATCCAATATAAAGGCTTGCTGAATATTAGCTTCCGGTATTTTCCGCGCCATCATCTCAGGAACTAGTGCAAATAACTGATTAATCCTAGGTGCGTACTGCGATCGCGCGGCATCATCCAAGATCCGATTGAATGATGTTACATTGGGAATCCCAACATCTAAATACCTCTGGCTGTGGGACTTCTGTGGCTTTTCTAATACTTGAGCAAGTATACGCTCATAATCCAAAATGAAATTAGCTTCGCTCCATTCATTGTAAAATGGCACCAGCGGTGCAATACCGTTATCAACAATTTGTTTCAAGCTGGAATCTTCTATACAAATTGAAGGCTTGGCCGAAACAATATGTCTGAACATATTGCTTTTTGTAATGGCGATCGGTCTTTTGACAGCCAGCGCGTGATCGATCGTACTCGATATACCGCGATTCTCAAGTCTGTCATAAAAGAAGGCGTTTAGCGTATTTTGTGCTAGAAAATCCAGTAATTGTTCTTGACTGAGAAAATCGTGACTTAAACTTAGTTTAATTCCCGGCTTGAATATCGACTGCTGACATCGTTGGGCGATCGCAACTGCTTTACTTCCATCAGCATCGCCAAAAGTTGCAAAGGGAATATGCAGCCTAATCAGTGCCTCGTCATACTCTTGCTGTACGGTAGCAATCAGCTTTTCAAATCCTTTTCCTTCCAGTCCAAATCCAAAACTACCAATAGTTGGAATCTCTGGTAATTTGTGATTATTCGTATACGGAGCGATAATTCTTCCTGTTTTAAAGACAATTGGATTCTTGAGCTGTAACGTCGGATCTGGACCGATATGGTACTGAAAGATGGAATTATTTGATACATCTGCTAGGCGCTGCGTGACTTCGTGAATAATCCCGATGTGTGACCCGTTAATAGATTGCAGTATGCTCTTATTCACCCAAGATAATGTTGTGGGATGATAGTTGTAGATAATTGCTGATGGTTTTACCTGGTTGACGCGATAGAGCAACTCTTCAGCACTCGAACATTCGGCATATACGAAAGAGTATTTGGTCGAATTTTTGAGCGTTTTTGCTATATTAAAACCGTATTCATGCACGCCACAATTAGTTTTTGTGTGCGAGATTATCAAAATTTTATCCAGCAAGTTATCCCGATCTTTACTTACCGATTCTGTCGGAAAAATTGATGCCTTCGTAGCTACGAGATTGGCATTCTTAACTGCTGCTGTAGAGAAGGTAATATCTGCCACAATCTTGGTCAGCCATTGTTGGACTTCGGCATAATTCTTGGCATAAACCACCGGATTTTCCAAGTTATCCCAAAGCTTCTCTGCTAAGTCCCAGCCAACAATACAACGAGGCTTATATCGATTAATTTCCGTTTGGCAAGCCGCGTTTATAGCGCTTCCTTTCATCAACAAACCAATAGATTTGTCTCCTATTTGCGATAATTCTTTCAGATTCATGCCGCTGCAATCGACCAGATTTGCAGCCGGAGATTTAGGTGGAGCCGAACAGTAAAAGTTGAGCTGAGGAAAATCCGATGCTATTTGCTTCAGGTGTTCGTTTAAATAGAAATAGCTTTGATTCGAGAAAACTTCCCCGTTTTCTACTAAAATACTATTGGCTCTAACTGCTATTTCCGGTTCTGTCCGTCCAAAAAAGGCGATCGTCGGGGTATGAATCGGTATCGGCAGAAGATATTGATGATTCAGGCCATGCTGATACATCTGGCGATTAAAGGTATGAACGTTATTTTGGTACGTCATACCGTAGAGTTTTAAAATATCATCAAAAACGCCAAACCACATATTGACAAATATGGCAGTATCGGGGCAGTTTGGCGTTGGTTCCGTGCCTTTGTATTCCTGACTTTGATAAAGCGTGATCGGCAAATCTAAATCCTGCCAAAGATAAGTAGAGACTTCAGCGCACTCCAGGGTAATTTTCGCCCCGGGAAAACTAATTCTAACCGCCTGAATTACGGCTCTTGTCAAAATTACATCGCCGCTGTGAAAACTGTTATGAATGAAGAAATGTGTCATAGCTTTATCCTGTTGTGCGCTGTCTTGTTTCTTGACTTAGTATTTGATAATTTCCACGTTAGGCAAAGGGAAGATTAGACCAACACCCCTTTGCAGTATTTCTTCCTCGCGCTTGAGAAATTCTTCCTTAAAATGCCACGGCAAGACTAAATAATAATCCGGCTTCATTGCCCTTGAATCCGCTTCGCTGACAATCGGAATGTCAGTACCGAGCGTATAGGCGCCGTATTTATCTGGGTTTCTCTCCGCCGCTACATCTATAATGCGATTGTCGATTCCGCACCACTGCAAAATTGTATTGCCTTTAGTCGATGCACCGTAAATGTGAATGCTCTTACCTTCTTTTTTCAACATTTTTAGCAGCGAAACTAACTGCTCTTTATGCACGTTGATCCTGTCTTGAAAATTTTTGTAGGGTTTGTCGGTATCCAGCTCCATGTCAAATTCGGCCTGACGTAATAGCTTGATGCGCGTCACAGCTTCTTGTTTTTTGAAGGCAAAGTTGTCAAGATGCGTTGCATAACAGCGAATGCTACCGCCGTTGATGTCGTTAAGTACGGCATCTACTATTTTCAAGTCAGCTTGTTTCAGTATATATTCCAGCACTGCTAAACTGTAATATTCCAAATGCTCGTGACAAATTGTGTCGTAAGAATTCATCTTGAGCATGGATGGCATATAAGACATCTCAAAGACCCACAAACCCCCAGGAGCAAGCGCTTTTTTGATTTCTTTGCAGAAGCTTACCGGATCTTCCAGGTCATAAAACATGGCGATTGACGTAATAATGTCAAATTTTTCGCCTTGTAAAACCTTGGTGAGTTCTTCGGAAGGAAAAATGTCTTGAATTGCAGTAATGTCTCCGGTTATTTCTTGAGCTACGTCTGACGGATCGACACCAAATTTGATGAAGTTTTGCGGATAGCACTTTAGTAAAGTGCCGTCATTACAGCCAATATCTAAAACACGAGCATTGCTTTTGCCAATCAGGGATGCTGCTTCTTCAGTAATTCCCTGCAAGTGATTTCGCATGGTTGCGTTCGTGCCGGAACGATACCAGTAGGCAGAATATAAAACTTCCGGCGGAACCGTATGTTCCATCTGTAATAAACCGCAGGCTCTCTCATCTTTGGTGGGATCGCAACGCACTAGAGAAAGGGAAATTTTTCTCAGGGGTGGTTCTTCTTTCCCTGGCTTGACAAAGGAACCTTGCAAATACTGTTCGCCTAAATTAATGACTGGGGTGAGGGCTGAAGAACCGCATACCCGACAAGTTTTACGATGACCTAAGTGCATTGTTTTACCTCTAAAATTAGTTATTTTTTTGAGAGCCTAGCTTTTCTACCAGTGCTTTGAAATTTCCATCTATTCCATCTATACACTTATTCCGTTCTAAGTTCAATATCGCTAGCTGTTTGACAACTCGATCTTTTTCTGAGGCTGCCACTTTTTCAAACTCATAGACTTTTTCTTGTTCGTGCCACAAGTTGCAGTTAACGTGGGCGAGCTGCGAGAAGATTTCGCCTATGCTGCCAAGGACATCAGGCACATAATTGCCTTCTTTTTTATAAACTTTATTTGATGCGAAAGTCAGGCGAGCGATCGGAATTTGACCCGATATAGCAGCGCTAATAAATTCGTTCATTTCCTGCTGAAGCTGTTTTTCTTGAACAGCAAGGCTCTTGAGTCTGATTTCGTCTTCGGAATGCCACTGTTTCAATTTAACAATTGTCAATTTGTCGCAGAGAGAGCCAAGTGTTTCTGCCATAGGTCAAATGTGATTGGTTTAAAAGAATCTAACTGAGGATGTTTGGCGATAGCTCGTTTTTTCTAAAGGAAGTTTCCGCACATCACGCTGTAACCCTCGCTCCTGCCTTAGCGCTCAGTCATACACTAAAGATTTTATCGTAGTTGTTACCGCCAAGCTACTAATATAGATCGTTTGCTAACAGACGAACACCCATTTTGGTTGTTCCCAGAATAGTCCCTACTATTTTATACAACGTTTTTGCACGCACACAGGATTATTTTACATAGAAAACGCTGAGGATTGAGACATCCGATCGCAAGCGAGCAGCTTTAACATCACTCTCTCTCGTTCCATTGACAAATTCAACGCTCTACTCTATCTCAGCCATAGGCATATTCGGAGAGCGCGGATTTGGATATATTTGCAACCCTCTGGGCTCGACAATCAAATCGAGCGTCTCCATCACAATAGCACCGAGTAAAGCATACTTTTTCCCAGGTGAGACGATTGCTTCAAACCAACCTTTCCTACCGCACACTTCGACTTCAACCCCACCAACAATATCTCTTTGGGCCGTCTGCTCGTTAGCATACTTAACTATCTGCTTCCTAATCTTAGGGAAGTTAAACTGTGCAGCAGTTGATTCGGGCAAAACTAGCATCGTCGCTCCTGTATCTACTTTTGCCTCCTGATCCACTATCTCGCTGTCAGTCAAAAAATTTCTAATTTTTAAGGTAGTGTAGGTAATTCCCATCGCTGCTCACTTCTTGGTTTCTACTAGATTAACTGAAAATCGCCCGCCGATCGCCGAAAACCTTGTGGGCTGGGGGGCGCCAACTCTTGACAAAAATCATTTAATATTGTAACTGATGGCTTACTCGCGGGCAGATGAGAAGTTCCGTTCCCGCGACCTGAGACCGCCACAGCAGGGCCGGGATTCCTCACCCCACAAAAACAAGTTACAATTACGTTAAGATTGATGAACATAAATAAAAATTCCCAAATCACAGGGACTAAAAATTAGGAGGATCGACCTCGGTGAATAAACGGTGGAGAAACGCTGGCCTGTACGCACTGCTGGCTATTGTAGTCATTGCCTTAGCAACGGCTTTTTTTGACAAACAGCCCCCAAGCCGCGAAGTTTGGAAGTACAGTCAATTCATTCAGGAAGTCGAAGGCAAGAGAGTAGACAAAATAAATATCAGTTCCGATCGCAGCAAAGCCCTGGTCACAGCCCAGGACGGCAACAAGGTACTCGTTAACCTGCCCAACGACCCCGAACTGATCAACATCCTGACCAAAAATAACGTAGATATTTCAGTTCTGCCCCAAAGCGACGAAGGCTTCTGGGTAAAAGCCCTCAGCAGCCTGTTCTTCCCGATTCTGCTTTTGGTCGGACTGTTTTTCCTGGTGCGACGCGCGCAAAACGGGCCCGGCAACCAAGCCATGAACTTCGGCAAATCCAAAGCCAGAGTCCAAATGGAGCCACAAACTCAGGTGACTTTCGGCGACGTGGCCGGCATCGAACAAGCCAAGCTAGAGCTCGCAGAAGTCGTGGACTTCCTGAAAAATGCAGACCGCTTCACCGCAGTCGGAGCAAAAATCCCCAAAGGCGTACTGCTGGTGGGCCCTCCCGGAACAGGCAAAACCCTGCTCGCAAAAGCAGTCGCTGGAGAAGCCGGCGTTCCCTTCTTCTCGATTTCCGGCTCAGAATTTGTGGAAATGTTCGTGGGTGTCGGTGCTTCCCGCGTCCGCGACTTGTTTGAACAAGCTAAATCGAACGCTCCTTGTATTGTATTTATCGATGAAATTGACGCCGTAGGTCGCCAGCGGGGCGCTGGTTTGGGCGGTGGTAACGACGAACGGGAACAAACCCTGAACCAGTTGCTGACAGAAATGGACGGCTTTGAGGGCAATACAGGCATCATTTTGATTGCTGCCACAAACCGCCCCGACGTGCTCGATGCGGCGCTGCTGCGTCCGGGTCGCTTCGATCGCCAAGTTGTAGTGGATCGCCCCGACTTCGGAGGCCGCCTAGAAATTCTCAACGTTCACGCCCGCGGCAAAACTTTGTCAAAAGACGTGGACTTGGAAAAAATCGCCCGCCGGACACCCGGTTTCACCGGTGCGGATTTGTCCAACCTACTCAACGAAGCAGCAATTTTAGCCGCCCGTCGCAACTTGACCGAAGTCTCGATGGATGAAGTCAACGACGCGATCGACCGCGTGCTCGCAGGCCCGGAAAAGAAAGACCGCGTGATGAGCGAAAAGCGCAAAACTTTGGTAGCTTACCACGAAGCCGGTCACGCTTTAGTCGGCGCGCTGATGCCCGATTATGACCCCGTGCAGAAAATTAGCATTATCCCCCGCGGCCGCGCTGGCGGTTTGACTTGGTTCACACCAAGCGAAGATCGGATGGATTCTGGCTTGTATTCTCGCTCTTACTTGCAAAATAAAATGGCGGTAGCTTTGGGCGGCCGCATTGCTGAGGAGATTGTCTTCGGCGAGGAAGAGGTGACGACTGGGGCGTCGAGCGACTTGCAGGAAGTAGCAAGAGTAGCGCGGCAAATGGTGACTCGCTTCGGAATGAGCGATCGGCTAGGCCCTGTAGCTCTCGGTCGCCAACAAGGCAATATGTTCATGGGTCGCGATATCATGGCTGAACGGGATTTCTCGGAAGAAACCGCAGCCACGATCGACGATGAAGTGCGTTTGTTGGTAGAACAAGCTTACCGTCGCGCTAAAGATGTACTCGTTGGCAACCGCCATGTCCTTAATGCTTTGGCAGATATGCTAGTTGAAAAGGAAACTGTGGATGCGGATGAATTGCAAAATTTGTTAGCTAATAGCGATGTGAAAATGGCGACGATCGCCTAATTGATTTTTGATTTGAAATTTTGGATTGAATCTAAAGTTTGAAATCGGTAATTGGGGTGATTCCGGGATTGTCTGGAATCGCCCCGATTTTTTATAGTAGGGTGCGTCGCTGCGACAGTTCTCGCCCTGTTGCAGTTATCCCATAGCGACGCACCCTACCACTACCAACCCCTAGCGACTAAACCTTGATTGTCATGCCTTATTTTGGCTGGCGAGCTTTGGCAACAACCGCACTGCTCATACTTTTTACCATTAGCAATAACATGACCGACAAACCCAGGCCTACTACATCATTAAGCAAGAACAACCATAAAGGCTCTATTTCTGGACTCTGTGTCTGCATTCTTGAAAATTCGCGGTTCAACATATTTGAGGCAATAGTTAAAGCATAGAACCCTCCGATCAGGGGATTTATATACTCGGCAAACTTTGCTAATTCTCCCCCTTCCTGATTAAATCTGTTGGCAAATGTTGAGAGTGCATTCCAAATTCCCCATATACTGTATATCGGTATGAGAAATCTTGCCATCGCTCCTCCTGGGGTGATAGGATAATCATTGAAAAGAACCTTGAGATCGACGTGCAAGCGATATAGCCAGACTAGAAAAAGCACGAACAAAATCAAGGCGACAAGAATTGTAACAATCAACAAAATCTGCTGCAAACCTTGAAGCGACGCCTCAATCGTTGGTGCAATTGCTTTCACCGAAGTTAAAAGCAGGGAAACGATGTTTAACGAGACGTTAGCCCAAGCGAACTGCATTAATAATCGACTAACTCCGTGGGACTTGAGAGGAGTAGCTGCATCATAATTATTCATAAAGTCTCCCAGAAAATTTGCCGCAGGAGGCTGGATCCACAGCAGACACTACTATATTAGTTTACATTTTTTTGTATAGAGCAGCAACGTGTAAATTCCTCCCAAGGGATGCCCGGTTCATCTTCTAGCCCCTCGGTCACGATCGCATCATAAACATCTTCCCAAAGTTCGCCGTGCTTCTGGAAGTCAAGCAGCACCGCGACTTTTGAGTCTTGAGACTCAACTAAAAACTGAAAGTCGATCGGTTCGCCGCATTCAGCCAGCACGTCAGCTCAAAAATCTCTGTAGTTTTTGAGGTCAACAATTGCAGCGGTTTTGTTGCCTAGATTGTCCGTTAAAAATTGAACGTCGCACATATTGTAATTGCCCATATATCGAAGTTAGCAACCTGTATTAAAATTAGAGGCGAGTCAGAATGATATGAGTTTCAAATTTGGGATATGCCCAATTTAAAATCCTTCGACTGAGCACGCCGAATTCTAAAATCTAAAATCTAAAATCTAAAATTGTATGAATCATCAATCTTGGTTGACACAACTAAAAAAACACCGCGCGATCGCAGTTATCCGTTCCTCCGAAAAAGAACTCGCTCGGCAGATGGCATCATCGGTAGCAGCAGGAGGAATCCAGTTTATTGAAATTACGTGGAATACTCACAAAGCTGCTGAATTAATTGCCGAACTCCGCTCCGAATTCCCTACTTTTAGTATTGGCACCGGTACTTTATTAAACTTAGAAGAGTTGCAGCAAGCGATCGACTGCGGCGCTCAATTTCTGTTTACTCCGCACACCGATTTAGCTATGATTAAAACAGCAGTTGACGCCGGAGTGCCGATCGTCCCCGGTGCTTTTTCTCCCACGGAAATTGTAACCGCGTGGCAAGCAGGCGCTACCTGCGTTAAAGTGTTTCCGATATCGGCTTTGGGAGGCGCGGCTTACCTGAAAAGCCTGCAAGGCCCCCTGGGAAACATTCCTTTAATTCCCACTGGCGGGGTGACGCTGGAAAATGCGAAAGTATTTATTGACGCCGGGGCGATCGCCGTGGGTTTAGCCGGAGACTTATTTCCTAAACACTTAGTGGAAAATAGCGATTGGCGGGCGATCGTCCAAATTGCCCGGAATCTCGCCCAAAATTTAACAACTTGTTAAGCCCTGTTTCCAATCCAACATTTCAAATCTACAATCTAAAATAGTACCAGCAAATCTAAAATCTAAATCTAAAATCTAAAATAGTACGAGGTGTGAGGAATGAACAGGATTATTAACTCAACTTACTTCCGCCGCGCTGGAACTTTCTGTGCCGGCTGCGCCCTCACTTTTGCTACATTCTGCGGCGGTTCAATGACCGCATTTGCCAGCGAACAGCACAACACAATTGCCAATAAAATTATGCTGTTGCAGCAATCCAGCGAACGCTGGATTGAAATAGATTTGTCAAGACAAAGGTTAATAGCTTGGGAAGGAAATACACCCGTTTACGCGGTGATTATTTCCAGCGGCAAATCATCGACTCCCACTCGCACGGGAACCTTTGCCGTTCAAACCAAACACCGCGTTACTAGAATGACAGGGGATGACTACGACGTGCCCGACGTTCCCTATACAATGTATTACGACGGAGGCATGGCAATTCACGGCGCTTACTGGCACAATTTGTTTGGCAATCCCGTTACTCACGGCTGCACAAATGTAGCTGTCAATCACGCTAAATGGCTATTTGAATGGGCCTCGGTGGGAACACCCGTGGTGGTGCACAAATCTCAGGTTTAGGGCATGGGGCATCGGGCATCGGGCATGGGGCATAGTCGAACATTATTAGAACTAATGCACCGGTGGTCAGAAACCGGGTTTTTTTGCGAAATACTGGGTTACAGCCGTAGATTCCGTCAAAAACCCGGTTTCTTCGATCGGAGTTCATCAGTTCTGGTTTTTTTTAGCTTGCTGACTTTACTGCTGTTTTTATACTAATTCTCAAAACTCATGCAACAGTATCTGTAGGGTGCGTCGCCACCCTTAAATCTTAAAGAATATCCACAATCTTTGAGCGACGCACCTTACACGAGCGGGTGAGCGTAAACAAACCCACACTCATCATTGTTGCAAGACTTTAGATAATTGGTATTAACCACAATCCCAATTGTATAAAACTTTACTAAAATCTAATTCTCTTAGTGCTGATTCATCAATAAAAAAGTTACCGATACCACCGTCTCCCCACATGATATCTACTGTCTCATTGCAATCGGTATCCATTTGGAATAGAAGAATATCTGACTTATGTTCCCGATCGCATTTACTGCTATATTCTCTAACATCATTTTGTACAAAATCAGGATAACCACCTATTTTATGACCACAAAAAGACGATATTTTTAGGTATTCATCCTCTATTTCCTGATTCATAAATAACTCATCAATTTCCGAGCCTAAAATTTCGGTACATTGGTAATCACTGGTACTAATCGGCGCATATTTTTTAGTAAATTGTAAGCTGCAACAGCCTGAGATAGGAAAAAGTTCGGGTTCCGGCAAAAAATCATAATTGGTAATGATGTTTTCAACTTTGAAGTCTGGCTGAGGAAAATACATTATTTTGAATCTGTCTTCGACTGTGGGATTATCTACATCGGCGGAATTGCCGAATTCTAAACCATATGGTTCATCGTCGGCTATATAAAACTGCAAAATCCCCCGATCGGGAAAACCATCTAAAGGCGGTATTTCAGAAAAGTTGATTTGTGCTAGGAAGAATAAATATTTACCGTCAGCAGTTTTAGGATATTCAAAGCCTTTAGGTAAATAAGGAAATCCCCCAAATTTACTCTGCCACCAATTAACGTCATCATTATTCTGGGTTTGAATTTCGATGTAAGGTTTAATGGTAGCTTCGATTCTGTCGCGATACTTTTCTAGTTCGGGAGAGAGTGGAAATTCTAGTTTGTAGTTCATCTGCTTTTAACAATTTTAGTCTTGGACACACTCCATCAAAGAAACCGGGTTTTTCACTTAATCGGCGGGCTGCAACGAAGGATTTTCGTAAAAAACCCGGTTTCTGAGCTCCTATGCGTTCAGGAATGCTTAACTTAGCTGCACCACTGGTTTATCCTCTAACAAAGTTTCATTTGTCAGCAAATCTTCCACGGTAATTCGCAAAAAGCGCTGTTCGTCAACGCGGAACAAAACTTTTATGCGATCGCTCCCCGGATACCCAGGCGGCGTCAATTGCGCGATGCTGCGGGCTCCTTCTTTATCATTTAGGGGCTGTACCGATGTTTGGCCCGCGAGTTGGCGAGTAATTAGCCTGTCGCCGTCAAAATATATCTCCGTGCCACCAGTTTCCGCTCCCAATTCGCCGATAATTAATTCTATACTTGGCTGACTTTCTAAAGAAGCCCCCAAGACTAATTCTACCGGTTCGCTCATCGGATAAGACTGGCCGGATTTAATTAAACTGTGCCAACTGTGGCAATTGTCGCGGCGGTTCCAGTAGCGAATGCCGTAACTGTGATAGAGAAAATCTTTGATTTCTATGCCTTGACTCAGTTGCAGAGCACCTTGGGCGATCGCCTCAAAGGGTTTGTCGCAGCGAATTTTTGCCGGCTCGAAATATTGCTGCACCCAACGCCCGACAGCGGGGATTTGCACAGTACCGCCAACTAGCAAAACTGCGTCGATGTCGCCAATTTCTAAGCCTTGGCGCCGCGCTTGCTGCAATACTTGATTCATGCAGTCGTCTAGTTTGTCAAAAAACTGATGTTCAGCGAGGATAGATTCAAAACGATTTCGGTCTAATTCTAATTCGTAACTCTCAAAATTTTCATCATCAAAATAAACCTCAACTGCCTGATTCAGCAAAGACAACTGAATTTTTAACCGTTCTGCCAATCTCGTTGTAATCGGAGATTTTGTCAGCCCTTTTGTTTGCACAAAATAGTCAACTAGCCAATTATCAATATCAGAACCGCCTAAATTTTGTCCGGCTTTAGCCAAAACCCGGGCAACTTTTGTTTTTTGCGCTGAAGATTCAGCTAATAGCTTTTCGCCCCACTTAAGAATAAAACCGAGGGGCTTTTTGTTGGAGGAAGCGTCCAAACGCACCAAAGAAAGATCGAGAGTTCCGCCGCCGAAATCAATGACTAACAGATTTTCGCGATCGGCCAAACCGTAACCCAAAGCAGCCGCCGTAGGTTCGTCCAACATCCGCACCTGTTCTACTTGCAGAGATTGAGACACTTTGCCCAACCAATGGCGGTAAGCTTCAAAACTATCTACAGGCACTGTAAAAATCAAAGAGTCGATCGGCAAAGGCAGTTCGCGAATTGAGTTCACAATTTGGCTCAAATACCACTCGCCTACTCGTTCAAAAGTAATAAGTTTCCCGTCAAGTTCCGGTACGAAACCCTGAACAGAAGTGCCAATTCCCCGCTTAAAATTGCGAAAAAACCGAGAATCTCCACTCAAATCCCTGCCTTTGTCGCGGACTTGCTGACCGAGTATGACTTTACTTTGAGCAGCGTCCTCAACGTAGAGTAAACTGGGAATTAGGGGCGGATTTTGAGCCGAGATTGCCGACAATCCCGGTAATTTCAAAGTTTCGGGCTGCTGGAGGACTTGATTCCAGCGAGCGACGACGGTGTTGCTAGTTCCAAAATCAATTGCGATCGTCATTCAGCCAAAATACACAGCTACTAGGGATTAGATTATATTATGGTATTTATAGCCGCAAATACAACCATAATATCATGACTCAATCCACTTTCTTTGAAACCGAGAACGAAGAGCCTGTACAGGGAATTACTGAAATTGCAGTATGCGGCTACAAGTCTATTTACGAAGAGTGCCAGATTGAAGTGCGATCGCTGACAATTCTAGCCGGTGCCAACAGTTCTGGTAAGTCTAGCATCATGCAGCCACTATTGCTGATGAAGCAAACGCTAGAAGCCCCTTACGACCCCGGTGGTTTGAAACTTGACGGGCCTAATGTTAAATTTACATCAGCAGAACAGATATTGTCTAAACTGTCACCTGAAAACTACAAGGATGAGTTTTACGTCAGGGTTAATCTAGAGAGAGATAATTTTTTGAAAAGCGTTTTCAGCAAGCAGCCAAAACCTGGTATTAGAATTGTCAAGGCAATTTACTGTTTTCCTGATAGCGATAAAATTATTACTATTTATCCGGGAATGCGAGATCAAGAAGTGATTGAGCTTCTTCCCGAATACTTGGCGGAAAATTACTATACCTTATTAGATAATATTGAGGAAGAACCGCCACTATGGAGGGTGAGTAATGTGCGAGGTTTTCTCGACTTGCGACTTGGCGAAAGTCAGTTGGATTCGTCCCATTTGGCAATAAACTTTCAAAAACATATTCGCCAGATAATTCATGTTCCCGGATCGAGAGGCAATCCAGAACGCACCTACAATATCGCAGCATTTGGCAGTGAATTTACTGGGATTTTTGAAAATTATGTTGCTAGTATAGTTAATTCCTGGCAAGAAACGTGGGACGATAGACTGATAAAATTGGGTCAAGCCTTAGAGCTCCTGAGACTCAATTGGAAAGTTGAAGCCAGACAGATTAATGACGTACAATTTGAACTGCTGGTAGGTCGTTTCTCCCGCAGCGGGAGTGCAAGCGATACGGTTAGTATTGCTGATGTTGGCTTTGGGGTATCGCAAACTTTGCCTATTTTAGTTGCCTTGCTTGTAGCAGAACCAGGACAATTAGTTTACCTAGAACAGCCGGAAATTCACTTGCATCCTCGCGCTCAAGCTGCTTTAGCAGAGATATTAGTTGATGCTGCAAATCGAGGTGTGCGAGTAGTTATAGAAACTCACAGCGAATTGCTGCTTTTAGCAGTTCAATCGTTAGTTGCCGAGGGTAAAATATTACCGGATTTAGTAAAACTTCACTGGTTTAAACTGCGCGACGATGGTGTTACAGAAGTCAGCAGTGCCGATTTAGACGAGACGGGAGCTTTTGGAGATTGGCCTGAAGATTTGGGCGATGTTTCTTTGCATCTAGAAAACCGCTATTTGGATGCAGCAGAAGCTGTTTTGTGGAAGCGTTAACATGGCAGATAAAGTTTCTAAACGCCTGGTAATAGATGCTTCTGTTGCGCGTGCTGCTGGTGGAGAAGATGCAACCTATCCCATATCGGTTTACTGTCGGGATTTTCTCGAAGCTGTCTTGGATCTTTCTCACCGAGTTGTGATGACTCCAGATATTAGAGATGAGTGGAACAAACATCAATCAAAATCTGCTCGTATATGGCTGCGCCGGATGGTGGCCAAGAAGAAATTATGTCCCTGCGATATCGCGGTAGATAATGATTTGTGGTGTCTAGTAGAAGCAATAGCCGAGAGCGATAAAGAGCGGGAAGTAATGGTTAAAGATTTGCGGTTGGTGGAAGCTGCGATCGCTACCGATCGCACAGTAATTTCACTTGATAACAAAGTGAGACAAAGTTTTGCTAAAGTAGCAGTAGATATTGATCCGCTTAAAGATATTATATGGGTAAATCCAGCCCAAATAGCAGAAAAACCCCTTGATTGGCTGCAAAATGGTGCTCAACCTGAAATAGAACGATCGCTCGGATTTCAGAAAGCAGACAACTGAGTAGATTTAGAGTAATTCCGGGTTAGTAGGATCGTCCGTGCGATCGCCATTTTACCAATTTTTAGTTGCAACAAATAAGCGCCACTTTTATAAGCGGCACAAAACTCATACCATTTTAAATTTTAGATTAAACACTTGGGAATGGCTGACGGCATAAGGGTTTGGAACACTGGCCTACAGTTGCATTGTTTCTTGAAAATGGTATAATCTGTCGGGCGCCACCAAGCTTTTTCGTTTGATCTCAATCCTATTTTTAAATGAAGCGTGAAAAATGCTGGATATGGGCGATCGCAAATCAGCACTATTGGCTCTAACACTGCTTGTACCTGCGGCTAGTATTGGTATCATAGCAGCCTTGTATATTGCCCCTGGAAGCTGGGGACAAACACTGTCAGTCTTTTGTCAAGTTTGGTTGCTAGTTTTTCCGATCGCGTGGTCTGTTTTTGTCGATCGCAAAAAGCTGCGTTTATCCCTGCCCAAGCGCCAAGAATTGCTGGATGGATCTATTTGGGGAATATTCATGTTTGCGGTAATTCTGGGTATCTATAGCCTTTTTGGCCAGCACTGGATCGATCCTGTAGTTGCTAAAGAAAAATCGTACCAATTAGGTATTAGCAGCCCTACTATTTACTTGATTGTAGAAGCATATTTTGTGCTAGTTAACTCGCTGATTGAAGAATTTACTTGGCGGTGGTTTGTCTGCAACAAGTGCCAGATTCTCATACCGGGCACAAAAGCAATATTTCTGAGTTCGCTATTTTTCAGCCTCCACCACATTTTTGTAATAGCAGCTTACAGCGACTGGCCGGCTGTTCTCTTAGGTTCCTTAGCTGTCTTCGCCGCCGGGATAATTTGGTCGCACTCTTATGTGACTTACCGTTCGCTTTGGTCGAGTTATATCAGCCACGCGATCGCAGATTTGGCCTTGGCAATTATTGGTTGGCAAATCCTCTTTAACTAGCTGCTTTTTCAGCGAGTATCGTCGGCAATTATACAGTAAAAATTGACACTTTTCCCAACTCGTTCTCCCGACTAATATCTCCCCCCCTCATCTGACAGAATTTCTGGGCGATTGCCAATCCCAAACCCGTACCGCCGTATCGGCGAGTAGTAGACTCGTCCGCTTGCCTAAAAGCTTGAAATACTCTCTCAATTTGCTCTGTATTCATTCCAATTCCAGTATCGCTGACTTTAAAACTAATCCATTCTTCAGCATCAGTCAATATCCGAACTCGGCTATTGACTGATGCTGTGCAATAATCGAACGTTCATATCTTCCCACAGGAAGATGCCTGCGGTTAAGGCATTTGCTTTTAATTCTAGGTTCGGTTTTGCTTGCGATCGCATAATTTTAGCTGCATGAAAACAGGCCAACATATCGCTACAAGCATCGGCGGCCCGGCCCCCAAGATCACACCGATTGTCATCTGGAATTGCCTACTTAGGAAAAATTATGCTTTCATAACATCCAATTTTTTGTAGGCGAAATCGTTTGATACATATCACGAAGCTGCTGCTACTGCTTAGGAGTCAAAGTTTGCACGATATAGGCCGATCCCCCTTGAGTATTCCTTTGATCTTTATAGGGTCATTTGATAAGTTGCTGCTCAAGTTTTGTTACGGTAATTACTTAGACCGGAATTGGGCAGGAACGCTACATATACTCTGCCCGGCAGTGGCAGTTTCTTGTGGCAAATTTTTCAGGCGATCGCCTTTTATTAACCAATTTAAAACTCAGGCAGCTAATTAAATTTATATCGGTGAAACTCTATGTTCTGTAGCACGATTGGGCAACCTATTTTTTCAAACAGTGGACGAATCAACCAGGTTTTTTCATGAACATACGAAAACTGAGGGCGAGGGATATCGCTTGAAAAACAGGGTTTCTCCCCTCATTCGCGCGTCCACGACGCTGATTCGGGCGATCGCGCCCCTGCAGGTATCTGAGAAAACCACCATCTCTGAATCTTGAAAAAATAGGATAGTGTATCAAGCAATACCGACACCACAGTTACCAAAAAATCATAGCCACCGATCGATATTTAGATGTGTTATATCGATGGGGAAATCACCATTCTCAAGGTAAGAATTTCCCTCTTGAATGCAGTATAAAATTTGGCCAAAGGCGATGTCAATATCCTGCGTATTGTTGTTAATGCTACCTTTATCCCCACATTAAAAGTTGGCTGATATTCGGTTTCCCGTACATCCCTGTCCGTTGGATAGTAAATGATGTTATCTTTAACAGATGCTGTGGTCTAGCTTGGTGTTTGTCGCGAAAAAAGATCATATTTGATGAGGTATCCATCTTCAGGAGGAAATTTCGCTTACCTGCAAATTATCCCTATGGGAACTGTTCCGTGATCGCATCCATCGTTATTATCATTGCAATGACAGCGAAGTTTTGGTAGATAGATATTGGGGTGTTGCGAACAGTCACTCGGTTAGATTCTATGTAAACACCAGGAAAGCGGTAATTAATATTCACCCGCCCCTCTTTCCTTTAGGGCTCTAAAATCAGCGCTGGTAGCAGCGTCGTACGCGAGCCGGAGTCTTCAGCGGGACTTAAAAATGAAAATCACCTTTGTTCTTCCTACTCTGTCTCTGACTGGTGGAATACGAGTAATATCTATTTTCGCAGAACGTTTGAGAAAGCGAGGACACTCCGTGTTCGTCATCTCTCTACCCCACCCCCAACCGAGTATGCGCCAGCAAGTCAAGTCGCTGCTGCGGGGACGCGGTTGGATTTCCCCACCTGAAAACGAACCCTCATTTTTCGATAACTTAGGTGTAGAACACAAAATTACCGATCACTACCGCCCGGTAGAAGACAAAGATGTACCTGATGCTGACGTAGTAGTTGCAACCTGGTGGGAAACCGCCGAGTGGGTAGCCAAACTCTCTCCCAGCAAAGGAGCCAAAGCTTATTTTATCCAGCACCACGAAGTTTTTGACTATCTACCTCAAGGTAGAGTAGAAGCAACCTGGATGCTGCCCATGCACAAAATTACGATCTCTCAGTGGTTAGTTAACCTAGCTTGGACTAAATATGGCGATGACCAAGTTTCCTTAGCTCCTCCTACCGTGGACACCAAGCAATTTTACGCCTGTCCTCGCAACAAACAATCGGTTCCTACAGTTGGCATAATGTACTCTACAATCTACTGGAAAGGAACCGACATCGCCCTCAAAGCTTTTTCCCTAGCAGCAGAAAAGATCCCCAACCTGCGTTTGGTTGCCTTCGGTACAGGGGCCCCCTCCTCGGAATTGCCCTTACCGGCCAATGCTGAGTATGTAATTCAACCCGACCAAGACAAAATCAAAGACTATTACAGCAAATGCGATGCTTGGCTGCTGGCGAGCCGCTCAGAAGGCTTTGGCTTGCCCATTATTGAAGCGATGGCGTGCCGCACTCCCGTCATCAGTACCCCCGCAGGCGCTGCTCCTGAAATTTTGAGCGGCGGTACTGGCATACTTGTAAGACCAGAAGATCCCGAAGAAATGGCAAAAGCCATAGAGCGTATCTGTCAGATGCCAAATTCCAAGTGGCAAGCCATGTCCGAAGCCGCCTATGCCAAGGTGAACAATTATACTTGGGATGATGCCGCGGCTCATTTTGAAGCGGCATTGAAAGTTGCTGTAGAGAAATCTAAGCAGCGCGAGGTTAACATAGATTCCTTTTCTCCCTATGCCGACCCAGTAGTGGCAAACCCACCAATTCCGGTTTGCTAACTGCAGCCATTTGAAATTCTGCGCTAGCCACTCGCTGTGGGGCGGGATTCTCAGCAGAAACTCAATATCGTTTGGTGGGGTGCTTCTGCCAAAACTAAAATCGCCCATATCCTGTTTTCTACCCAGCAGTCTAGAGACGAATTCTGACTGCAGCGACGAGGGAATACTGGTTATATATTGATGCCAAAATCTGAACCAGAGGGCAACGGAGGTTTTAAGGCTGGCTCCGTTACAGGTTAAACTTGTCTTGTCGTCAAACATCTGCCCATTTGTAATTGGGAAAAGTCCCTGACGACAAAGTAAGATCGGCTTGACTATCAAGTGACGATCCCTCCTGCAGACACCCGCACCCTGCAGAAAAGCCAAAAGAGGCTGGTAAGTGCGAACTTGCTGTTATGGAGGAGTTTTAACCAGTATCCATCTTCAGCATCTACTCATGAAAATTACTTTTGTCCTTCCTACCCTTAGTCTTACAGGTGGCATGAGGGTGTTATCTATTTACACAGAACTGCTGCAAAAGCGAGGACACAAAATATTTATCGTCTCTCAACCCCCGTGGCAACCGGCTTTGATCCAACAATTGCGCTCGTTGCTGAGGGGTAGGGGTTGGGAGTCCCCTCCCAAGACACCAAAGTCTCACTTTGATAAAGTGGAGGTCGAAAGTCGAGTTCTCGAAACCAACCGCCCAATTACCGATGTGGACGTACCTGATGCCGATATTGTCATGGCTACTTGGTGGGAAACTGCCGAGTGGGTGGCAAAACTCTCTCCCAGCAAAGGAACGAAAGTATATTTTCTACAACACTACGAGGCTTTTGACTACATACCAAAAGGTCGAGTAGAGGCAACTTGGCGGCTGCCGATGCACAAAATCGCTGTGGCCCAGTGGCTGGCCGACATAGCTCGGAATGAATACGGCGATTTGTCTGTATCTCTCGTCCCTCCTACGGTGGACACCAAACAGTTTTACGACCCCCAGTCGCGAGCGAAGCAGCCGCGAGGCAAGCAATTAGTTCCCACAGTCGGGATGTACTATACTACAACTCCTTGGAAAGGCTGCGTTCTGGCCCTGAAAGCTTTCTCTATAGCTGCTGAAAAAATTCCTAACCTTCGTTTAGTTGCCTTTGGTTCCGGCGATACTCCTCCTCCCAATTTTCTGCCCCCGGGTACTGAGTATAATAAAGCACCTACTCAAGACCAACTAAAAGAATTTTACAGCAAATGCGATGCTTGGCTGTTTTCCAGCAGCTCCGAAGGCTTCGGCTTGCCAATTTTAGAAGCTATGGCTTGTGGCACTCCAGTCATCGGCACTCCGGCTGGTGCGGCTCCGGAACTACTTGCTGGCGGGGGTGGCATACTTGTCAAGTCAGAAGACCCAGAGGATATGGCAAAAGCGATCGAGCAGATTTGTCACTTGCCTGATGCCGAATGGCGCGCAATGTCCGAGACTGCTTTGGAGACGGTAATAAATTATTCTTGGGAGGATGCAACTAATCTCTTCGAGGCGGCACTATACACTGCTTTGGAACGTCAGGCACAATTAACGAACAAGACGTAAAATTGAGGTTGATTTAAAAGATTGGGGTTGGGCGATCGTTTAAGCGACAATTTTTATCGGGCAATTTGAGTTGTCTTTCTACAATTTTACTGCCAAAAAAGACCTATGGTTGCATTAATCCCAGTTGCTATGTTCGGCTTTATTCCAGTCGTTTTTTACCTGTTTGTGAGGTTTCCGGCTCAGCGGGCGGTAATTATAAGTTTTGTGGCAGCGTGGCTGTTTTTACCGCAAGCTTCTTATCCCATCCCCCTATTGCCAGCGTATACCAAAATCTCCGCAGCTTGCTACGGCATTTTGCTGGGGACTCTTATCTACGATACTTCGCGCATCACCTCTTTTAAGCCCGGTTGGCTGGACGTGCCAATGGTAATTTACTGTTTGTGCCCAATCGTTTCACAACTTAGTAATGGTGGCAGCCCGATTTCTCCGACTCTCAACCAAATCGTTGCTTGGGGTCTGCCTTATTTTTTAGGACGCTTGTATGTGGGTAGTTTAGACGGGCTGCGACAATTGGCGATCGGGATTTTTGCAGGTGGGTTAGCCTACATCCCTTTTACTTTAATTGAAGGGGTTAAGGGCCCAACTCTGCACCAAATGGTTTACGGCGTCAATGCCTTTGAGGACTGGGGTCAAGCAAGGCGTTTGGGGGGGTGGAGACCAGTAGTGTTTATGCAGCACGGTTTGATGGTGGGGCTGTGGATGATGACAGCCGCCTTAATTGCAGTTTGGCTTTGGCAAACAGGGACGCTCAAAAAGTTTATGGGGCGTAACATCAAGACTTTAGCAATTATATTAACTATCGCTTTTTTCCTGTGCCGTTCGACTGGCGCCTACAGTTTATTTGTATTCGCGTTGATCGTATTATTCTCTGCCAAGTGGTTTCGCACCTCTTTGCCCCTACTATTCATAATTGGATATATAGTGTTTTATCTGTACATAGCTGCATCGGGTCAATTTTCTAGCAAAGACGTGATTGGCTTCATCACTCAAATATTTGGCGAAGAACGAGCCGGCTCTTTGAAGTTTAGATTTGACATGGAAGAGATTTTGGGGGAAAAAGCGCGGCAAAGCTTTCTTTTTGGCTGGGGCGATTCCGGCGGGAACCGTGTGTATAGCGAGTGGGGTCAAGATATCTCAGTCACCGACAGCTTATGGATTATTGCATTTGGCGTCCACGGTGTAGTCGGTTTAGTTAGTTTATTTTCTTCATTGTTACTTCCTGTTATCGTCTTTTGCGTGAAGTATCCCGCCAGAACCTGGTCTAATCCCAAAGTAGCGCCCGCTGCCGCCCTGGGAGTAGCCTTAACTATGTACGTGTTTGACTGTGTTTTGAACGCTATGACTAACCCGATTTTTGCGCTGATTGCTGGAGCAATATCGGGTCTGGTCTTAAAAGCTCCAGAAAGTCTTAAGCCCAAGAAAACCAGTTCGCCACCAAGAAGACAGTCGCTGGTTCAGCAAAAATTAGGATGATTTTCAGGAATGCGATCGCCGCTTCACTTCAAGCTTGACACTATCTTGCCTTCCGTGGAGACAACAACTAAAAAATCTACCATTTTTGCATGAAATCAAGTTCGGAAGTTGCGAGATATTTCTCACTAGGCTAAAATTTTAATCTCATAAACTCTTTTTTACATTCAGTTGCCATGCTTCAACAAGTATGAGCACGGGATGGCTTTTTTATTAAAACTGTGTTGCGAGTTGTAAACTTAAAAATTCGCTTTATACACTTTTTCTAAAACGAGCTGATTCTTTACATAATCTTTAAAAATCCTGAGTAGACAGGTAGGGTCTAGGAGGATATACTGAGAAAAGTATGTTCACTGAAGCCCCCAAGTAGTTAAAACCCGAAACTGTATTGTGGGTTATAATAGTTTGAGTTGTAGTTTATTAATCTAAAGCGGCAAGGGCATCATAAATGAAAACAGTTAATTTATTGAATGTCTCGATAGATAACTTCTCAATAACAGAGTTGTTTGAAAAACTCGACTGCGAAGGCGGTGTTGTATTTACGCCAAATGTAGACCACTTGATTAAGTTGCAGTATGACCGCGACTTCTATGAAGCTTACAATAAATCTAGTTATAGAGTCTGCGACAGTCAAATATTGATGTATGCCTCGAAGTTTTTGGGTACTCCTCTCAAAGAAAAAATTTCAGGTTCGGATTTGTTTCCTGCATTTTATATGTATCACAAAGATAACGAGAAGATTAAAATATTTTTGCTAGGAGCTGCTGAAGGTATTGCTAGGAAAGCCCAGGAAAAAATTAACCAAAAAATTGGTAGAGAAATAGTGGTTGAAGCACTTTCTCCTTCTTTTGGCTTTGAAAAAAATGAGGAAGAATGTGAAACAATAATTGACGCGATCAATAAATCAGGAGCGACAGTTCTGGCAATAGGGGTGGGGTCCCCCAAGCAAGAGAAGTGGCTGGTTAAATACAGGAGCAAATTTACACACGTCAAAATTTTCTTAGGGATAGGTGCAACCATTGATTTTGAAGCTGGTTCCAAAGCCAGAGCTCCCAAATGGATGAGCGAAGTCGGCATAGAATGGGCGTACCGACTGTTAAGTGAACCGAGAAGGTTGTGGAAAAGATATTTGATTGAAGGTCTGCCTTTTTTCCGATTAATCTTAGAACAAAAATTAGGGTTTTATAAAATGCCTTTCATGGAGAGCAAAACCAGCCAGCTAGAATGGAAAGGTGGCTCCTAAAAAGGTGAGCCACAAATCTCTAGCGTAAATTAAGCTGAGTATCGGAGAAAGTGGGTTTGACTTCAAGGTAAGACTGATGCAATCTGTGGATAGTCCGATCGCACTTTCTCTCAAAATAATTCATTTTTGCTTTCAAGTGCAGGTAAAATCGGAAAGAAACCTTTTGTGGAAAATCCTAATTAGGGATGCAACCGATGAATCTGCCTTCTTTCTTGTGGTTGTGGAAAATAGCGGCTTGGTCAATGGGTGTTTCCCTGTTGGCTTACCTGTTGCTGGCCGTTACTGGAACGTGGATGTTTGCCGCTAGGAGTACCAAACAACCGCGCCCAAAATGGCTGCGTCCCTTTCATTTAGCCACTGGTGCGGGGATGGCGACTTTGGTAATTTTACTGCTGGGAATTGGTGTAGTCGGTACGCTAGGATACTACGGCAATTTGGGTCACTCGGCTCATTTACCGGCGGGGTTAGCTGTTGTGGCTTTGGTGTTGGTTTCTGTTGGAAGCGGGCTGCAAATTGGCCCTAAACATCCTTGGGCGCGTCCCCTCCACATCGGCACTAATGTGGCCTTGTTTGGGGGATTTGTGACTGTGTTGCTTACAGGATGGACGATAGTACAAAAGTATTTGCCGAAAGTTTGAAACCGGTCTATTTGAACTCAAAGTATACCAATGTGCAAGGGAAAACATATATGTAAGGTGCGCCGCAGCGCACCCTAGGTTTAATTTTTTTGCGTGAGTCCGCTTTTTGTGATGAATTCTAAAATATGCTGCGCGGTAGTCTGTGGCTTTTCTAAGTGGGGAACGTGCCCGCAGTCGGGTATCCAAATTAGTTGAGAATTTGCGATCGCCCTTGCAAACTTTTCCGCATCCGCCGTCCCCAAAATCCGGTCTTGTTTTCCCCACAAAATCAGCGTCTGCTGCTGAATTTGCGATAATTTTTCCCCAAAACCACCGTAACCGCCGCTTTTGGTAAACGCAATTAAAGCTTGATTCCAGTTGGGCATTTCCAAATGTAAAGCAGCACAAGTTTGAGCGTCTAGAGAAGCCAAATTTTTATCGAAATAAGCATTGACGCTAATTCGCTGGCGAATTTTGGGATTGCGTAAAAATGAAGTTGCCAGATATCCTAAAGGAGGAATTAAAAACTTTCCCTTATTAGAACTGATGGCAAAACCTGCGCTATCTATTAACACTAATTGTTTTACAGCTTCGGGATAATTGAGAGTGAAATCAATTGCGGCAGCACCTCCCATTGAAGCACCGACTAAGATTACAGGCTGCGAAATTAGCGTTTTCCAAAAATAATAAAGGTGACTTTCAATTGCCCTCGCGCTGAATGCCAAACCTGCCGATCTTTCTGTAAAGCCAAAACCCAACAAATCAACCGCCCAAGTTTCATTTTCGGCAGCTAGCAGCGGCAACAGGCGGCGGAATTCAAACAAGGAACTGTCGAAGCCGTGAATTAGCAAAATCGGTGTGTTGCCGCTGCCTTGTCGCACGTAGGTTGTGGCAATTGGCCCAGAAGATAGGGGAGTTGCAATTGCTTCCCGTTGAATGCTTTGGGCTAAGGCAATTGAGGTAGATTCTGTGAGTTGTGCGATCGACTTTGGCAGAAAACTTGCTGGCATAATTCTTGATAAATTGTGAATCGGTAGGGGCGATGCCACTCTGTCCGCCCTAACATTTAAGTATATATGCTTGCTCGATCGCTATTTGAGGAGTTGGGGCGAGTCATTAAAATTCGATCGATACTCAGTATCCCTCAGCCCCCGCTAAGGCTGAGTTTGTTAACCGGATGTTAAAATATTTTATAATCGTTGCCAATAATTCCTTTTTAATCTCCTATTACCTTCCTCTGCATCAAGAACGCCTCTGCGTTTCATTCAAAAAAACTAATTGACAAATCCAATAAAATTAGCATACCATTTACTCACACATCTGAACATATGTTAAATATTTTTTACACTTATTCTAAAATCTCACAAATAAACTGATGATAACTCAAACTCCATCCCTCAAAACCCTACCAACTAAAATTGGCAGAATAAACTGGGGGAACTGCGGCCAAACAGTAGAAGCAGGTCTGCAAAAATGGCCCGAAATTTCCGAGATTTATCTAGTCTTGGCCACAGAAATTTTCGGTGTCAATTGAACAGGGAATAGCAATTGCGACCTAAAATTTAAAAGTTAAAATTGCTTGCGGGCTGTGTAGAGACAGCCAAAAATCCAGTATTTTTTCGCCCAATTGTTCTGGATAGAAGTGGTGAAAAAAATGCCTACCCTCTTTACATTCCCAAAGTCGAGATCCTTTTTTCAGAAACTTAAGCCAGCGGCGCATGACAATAGGGGATACTACAAAGTCTGTCTTGCTACTGCATAACAACAAAGGTACTTCTACCCCCTCATCGGATAAATTGGTCGTACTAAATAACGAGTGAGGCGAAGGCGAAAGTGCTAAATCTTTTTCAAAATATGATACAAATCTTTGATTGATATACTGATTTTGTTCTCCCAGCATATCGCCAACCATTTGAGTTAAAATTTGTTCGCGACTCCAGGAAAAAGCAGAAAGATGTGTATAGTAATGAGCTTGCCAATTAATAGCAGATGGCAAGCCGACAGCTAACAGTCCCAAAGAGCTGACTTTGTGAGGATAGCGGCGGGCATACATTAAACCAATTAGTCCGCTGGTACTGTGACCGATTAGATGAATTGGGCGATTCCGCGCTTTCAAATAGTGATGTAGTAGCTCAACGGCGACATCTAAAGAACACGCTTCATCTTGCGTTTGTTCGTATTCCCATATTTGTATTGGTACTGACTGATTTAAGTAGTTAAGGAGAGAAAGATCGAATAATTGCAAACTCGGACTGGCACTTAGCCACAGCACATCATCTGAAGTATATCTCATCACTTTCAAGTGGGAAATGGAGCTATTAATAATTTTAACTGGTTCCCAGGCTATTCTTGGGAACCGATATCCAAAGGCTTTGCCTCGCGGAGTAAAATTGGAGGCAGAGCCCCCCGATCTGCGTTACCAGGCCGATCCTGGTAACGAGTAATTGCAAAACCCGCCCACCATTAATCCTCGATCCCAAATTCTGTCTTGAGTTGAGATACCCAAGATTTTACCCGTGCTTCCGTCAGATCGGATTGGTTGTCTTCATCGATCGCAAGACCCAAAAATTTGCCATTAACTACTGCTTTAGATTCATTAAAATCATAGCCGTCTACCGGCCAATAACCGACTGTTTCGCCGCCCAGTTCCGTGATTTTCTCAGCCAAAATCCCCATTGCATCCATAAAATTATCCGGGTATCCTTCTTGGTCGCCAGTTCCCAAATAAGCTACTTTTTTGCCGCTAAAATCAATATCATCAAGTTCTGAGAAAAAGCCTTCCCAGTCGCTTTGCAGTTCGCCGATATTCCAGGTTGGACAGGCGATAATCAGACATTCATATTCAGCAAAATCATCATTTTCAATGCTGCCTATCTCGTGCAAAGTCACGATATCGCCACCAAATTCATCCCGAATCATTTCAGCGACAGACTCTGTTTTGCCAGTTGTAGTTCCGTAGAAAAGACCAATTGATTTCGACATTGTTACTCCGAAGGTGAAACTTGACAGGGTTTGAGATTTATTTTTTTTGATTCAGGATTTGGCATTTCCTGCCTGCAATTCATGCAAAAACAGTAGACGCGATTGTGGCAAACCTGAGAAATCAGGGAGTCAAGACAGCAAGGACACTGTTTTTTCATTGGGTTAAATTTGAAAATTCATCAACCAAGCGGACTCGCTCATATCGGGGTCTGCTTCGCAGTCAATTAGTAACAGATTCAGCGTCGTTTGTACTTTTAGACTGCGCGGGATGCCGGCGGGTACAAACACAAATACTCCGGGTTTTAAAGTGACTGTTCGATCGCACACCGTGAGAGTTCCCCCTCCTTCTAAGACGGCGAGGGTTACATCTTTGGAGTTATCGAGGTCAGGTATTTCGGAATTTTTACCCAAACTCATCAGTTTTTGGCTGTCGGCGGGTTGTCCGTCGCTGATTCGATCGGCGGATGCGGAAACTATTGCTGCTGTCACGGTGATTGACCTCCAGGTACTATTAACTTCCGGCACTTATTGCAATTAATATTCAATAAGCTACCATGCAATTTAGATAAATTGTCAAGAGGAAAACATTAAGATTTGTTACACAAGGCTGTCAAACTCGGTTTACACTCAGCACAAGCAGCCCCAAATTCACACGGGGCGGTGTTTTTGGATGTTCAGACAGCGCAGCGCCAGGGCTTAACGTAAAAAATAGTTGGTAATTATTTGCAGTTACTTCTTGAAAATACGTTTGTAGTGCGATCGCCAATATAGCAATTCTCACTTGCCCGCAATAGAGTAAGGATACGGCGTCGTGCCGTGTCCCTACGGAATATCTGTATTGCACTCAACAGGATAAGGTGTACCGCTGCGTGCGTACCCTAAAAAATGCAATAGAGGCGGGCTTTAGCCGGATTTGTCGATCGCAAAAATCCGTCTTCCACTCGCCCCTAATGACAACAGTTAACAATTAACTGACTAATTCTTCGCCCCAACGCCAACATACATAATCGACTGATCCTCATTAATTTTGATTTTAAACAACCCCGACTTTTTGTAATCCATATAGTTAGCTAGATTAGAGGTTAGAGTTTGAGATACTTGTTTGAAAATACCCGCCGAAGGAAACACCTGCTTTCCGCGTGTAAAATCTTCCCAAAACCCGTGCATTGTGGCTAACATAGCGCCAATTTCGCCAAACATATCAAAACCTTTAATTTCAATCTTGCCAAAACCAATATCCTGCATTACCACAGATAGTTCCTCCGGGGTAATAAATTTTTCCCAATCGTGAACGCCCCGCCTAATCTCCTGCAAAATATTTTCCATCAGCCCAATCATCACAATTTGCGAAGAAAAAGTTCGGTTGATTGTATCAAAAAAGAACAGTCCCCCAGGCTTTAGAATCCTGTGAACCTCAGACACAACTTTTTTGTAATCGGCCACGTGTTCCAAAACATCCACGCAGATTACAACATCAAAGGTATTGTCGTCGTAGGGCATATTTTCGGCAAAACCTTGCCTGTAGTCAATCTCAAAACCGCTGGTAACTGCGTGATTTTGAGCGGCTACAATACATTTGTCCGATCGATCTATTCCAGAAACAATAGCACCTCTCTGGGCCATAAACTCGCAAGAAAAGCCGCCGCCGCACCCGACATCTAAGGTTTTCAGCCCTTGCCAATTAGTCGCGTGTCTGTCGAAAAACTCAAATCTGGGTTTGTTTAGATGGTATAAGGCATAAATTTTAGCATTTTCGTCCCACCAATTGTCGGCATTTTCCTCATAAAATTCTAAATCATTTTTTACTTCTGTTTTATGCACGATTTTCTCAGTCCTGCTTAGGGGAAAATATAGAGGGCGATTGCACTTTGGCTTGATTTTATAGGACGCCCCTCAACCTAATTTTTGTTAAAATTATGAGGTTTCGTGACGAGTTCGCAGGCAGACACCGGGTTTCTGAATCCGCGCGCGTAAGTTCTATTTTATCGTTAGTTGTGAATCGCCACAGTTTTTTATTATAATAGCTCTGGCATAACTTTCAACCAGATGGATCGCGTTTCTATTATCATCCCAGCCCTCAACGAAGCGACTTGTCTGCAACGCACCCTCCGCCAACTCAGCATCCTTAATCCTCCCGCTTGGGAGGTGTTGGTGGTAGACGGCGGCAGTCAAGACGAAACAGTGGCGATCGCACTTTCCGCCGGCATCCGCGTTATTTCTAGCAGTATAGCCGGACGATCCCTGCAAATGAACTTAGGTGCTCAAGTCGCCACCGGTGAAATTCTGTGCTTTCTCCACGCCGATACTTTAGTTCCCGACGACATTGTAGCGGTCATCCAGAAAACATTGTCCGATGCCGAAATTTCCGGCGGCGGGTTTATCTCCCTGATGGCTGGTTCGCAGCAAACAAGATGGGGTTTTTCCCTCCACAATTACCTGAAAACTTATTACGCGCCGCTGTTATTTCGACCTCATTTATTTTTCAAAGGATTGCGCCTGCTGTTTGGCGACCAAGTTATTTTTTGCCGCCGTACCGATTTTTGGGAATGCGAGGGTTTCGATGCTGCGCTGCCAATTATGGAGGAAGCGGATTTGTGTTTGAAGTTAGTGCGACGGGGGAGACTTAAGTTAGTCAATCGGGTAGTGGAAAGTAGCGATCGTCGAGTTGCGAGTTGGGGCGAATTTAAAGCTATTGCCATCTATCTTTCGATTGGTTTTTTGTGGGGTTTTGGCGTTTCCCCAAGGTATCTCAAGCAGTTTTATGAAGACATCCGCTGACACACAAAATCAGATTAAATTCCCAGAATGTACTGGCTGTAATTTTTTGGCAAAACTTTCTGCAACAGGTAAATAATCGCCCAACAACCGAACAAAGTGCCTGTCACTAAAAAGCCGAGCTTCAGCAGCGGATGTACGGGGTCAATAAACTTATAAAACACTAACGCCACATATCTCACTACTGTCGAATCCAGGAGATATATAGGGAATGAGTAAGCAGCCAATATTTTGACTAACCCCGATACTCTACTGGGAAGTGCGATACTCTTAGAAAATGCGAGGATCGATAATACGAACAAAATTGCGTATCCTTGAGCAGATAGTTTAAAAAACGAGCGGAGAAACCATCCCTCCGAATTCACTCCACTTATCAGGTAATATTCCCAAATGCTCGCTAGATAAAAAAGTATCGTTGCCCCTAAAATTTGCATTTTTTTCCGTTCGAGAACGGGTTGAATTCTGTCATACGAGCCGCCCAAAAATAGACCAGTTGAAAATGGCAAAATCCAACTGAAAATCCAGCGCTCCATCAAAGGTAGAGGTATTGATATGTATTGGAAAGCGGTTAAGTAGAAGAAGATTGTAAAAATTGCTTGAATTGTTAAGCCCAAAGCCAAAACTTTTCGGGGTTGTAAAAATCTTAATTTCACGAGAAGCCACCACCAGCCGTAGCATTGAACAATCACAACGATGAAGTAATAGGGAGGCAGCACTGAACCCGTCAAGATATCTCGGAGTAATGAAAGTAAATCAAATTTTTGGAGTGCTCCCAAATTATTTAAGATGTACAAAGCTACTGACCAAAACAGATAAGGGGGTATAATTTTGGACAGTCTTTTTTTGACTACCAGTGCGGGATTATTTTGATTTTCCAGTTTGTTGGTGAGAAAAAAACCGCTCAACAGTAAAAATGCAGGTACGCAAAATAGTTGCAATGTATCGATCGCCACAAATAAAATTCTGCGATCGCGAAATGCGAAGAACCCAGCATGAGTAATCACAACACTGACGATCGCTAAAGCTCGGATCAAATCAAATTCAGCGAACCGATTAGAAACTTTTTGCATGGTAAAAATTAGATTGTAAAAATTAGAATCAAGTTAGGAATTTTTTGTCTGATACCCAATCCCGGTTTGCTACCCCTTTTATCATTCGGCGGTTGAAACCGCTGCATAGAGTCAAACGAAGTCCGAGCAAAGGGGGACTAAGAGATAAAGAGGGTTTTTAAGCCGGATTTGGTATGAGGATTACAATAGCATAAAATTTTATACTTGCTCCAATCTTCACAAAACTTATGTCTGCCAAAATAAGTCACCGAGTGCGGGGATTGAGGAAGAAAGACTATAGAGACTATTGCGAAAAAAAATCTACCTAAATTAGGTAGACTTTTAGAAATGTTCAAGCAATGAGTTCACTATTGGCTAACCGTTGTTGTGATGGATGTGCGACGCAGAAACACTATCCAACTGCTCGCGCCCGTTGCGGATCACGCGCAGCATATCGCTTAACTTGTGCTCGATATTATCGAGCACTTGGTCGGCATAATCATCGGCTCCGTTTTGAATTTCCTCGCATTCAGCCATCGCCCTGACTCTCATCTCTTCCAATTCCTCTTGAGCCTGGTAGCGAATTTGTTCGACTTCCGCCAGCGTGGCCTGCTGAATTGCCTCGCAGTCGAGCAAAACTTGCTGCCGCAACTGATCTGCCTCTATCTTCGCCTGCTGGAGCAGGCCCATATCGTTTAAAATTTCTGCTGCTCTCTGTTCTGCTGCTTCAATCACTTCCTGAGCGTAAAGTTCCGCCTCTTGAAGCAAGTCGTCCTTGTGCCGGATGATCGTCTCGGCTTCCTGAAAGGCGATCGGCAAATTTAGCCTCACCAAGTCTAACTGATCGAGCAACTGTTCTTCATCCACCAGAGTGCGTCTGGTCATAGGAATTCGCGGGCTGTCGAGAACAATTTCCTCAAGCCTGTTCAATTCCCGCTGGATGTCTACTCCTGCGGTTCGGGTGGGATCTCCGAAGACGGCTGTGTTCTGAGGTGATTCGTTCTCAGTGCCGAGGCCGGTAATGTCGGGTTCGATGCGAGTTGGTTCCTGCTGGCGTAACATTTGTAAATATCTAGGGCGACGTGTTTCGGAACAAGATGATCTACGGAGCCACCAAACTTGGCTATTTCTTTAACTACACTACTACTTAAAAAGCTGTACTCGTTAGAAGTTGCCAAAAAAACTGTTTCAATTTCACCCAGAAGGGTTTTATTGGTGTGGGCCATCTGGAGTTCCATTTCAAAATCTGTTAATACCCGGAGCCCCCGCAGCAGCACTTTGGCTTGTCGAATCTTAGCATAGTTTACTGTCAAACCCTCAAAACTGTCTACTTCTACATTTGGCAAGTGTTGGGTAGAGCGCCGGATCTGCTCGATCCGTTCCTCTACGGTGAAGAGAGGGGTTTTGCTGGGGTTTCTGACTACGGTAACAATTACCCGGTCAAAAAGTTTAGATCCCCGCTCGATAATGTCTGCGTGACCGAAGGTAATGGGGTCAAAGCTGCCTGGATAGATTGCAATCACGAGTTTGGCTCAACGAAGTGGGGGAGTGGGGGAATGTGGGATAGGGGGAGAGTGTGTGGGGGAGTGGGAGAGTCTATTATCCTTGTATCCGTGTAGTGCCTTCCTTCTGACAACTGTCAACCGACAACTGTCAACTGTCAACTGTCAACTGTCAACTGACAACTGTCAACTGTCAACAGACTTCTACTTTTTCATGGAATGAGCTTTGTAGAAAGTTTCGAGGCTTTGCTTGTCGCCCACAAACCGCCAATGCCAAGGCTCGTAACTGACGCCTTGGCGATTGTTTTTGGGGAAGGACATTTCAAAGCTGAAGGCGACGGCGTTGGCTTCTAACCACTTGAATGCTTCGGTATTTTCAAAACTGGGGCTGAGGTTGTGTTCCGGGGCGCTGCCGTCGCCGATGTCGATCGCATAACCGGTGTGGTGTTCGCTGTAACCTGGAGGAGCGCTGACTTCGGCTCGCTTGCTGGCGTTTTGCCTGCGTTCGGCTTTCACGTCAA
Organism: Microcoleus sp. B7-D4; assembly: GCF_036705125.1. NCBI lineage: Bacteria > Bacillati > Cyanobacteriota > Cyanophyceae > Oscillatoriales > Microcoleaceae > Microcoleus > Microcoleus sp. B7-D4. The sequence goes on along the minus strand of NZ_JAUBTT010000012.1, from coordinate 60,926 downwards.
AAAATACGTGCTGTTGGTCTTGCAGGGAGCGAAAGCCGGATATGGGAGCGAAATAGATGCCTGATGCCGCTGCGGCGTTGGCCATTTCCTGATATTTTGCTGCTGCTGAGGTGCGGAGTTTGACGCTACCGTCGGAGGTGACGCTTACCAAGTCTTTGGCTGGTGCTTCTGGGTACGGCAAGTGTCCCAGCAGGTTTTCTGGGATTGCGGGGACTTTTGGAGTGGTAGCTGGACTCGCGACAGACGGAGACGCGGAACTTGTCGGCGCTGAGTCTTGTTGAGTTTGCTCTGCCTGACTGGTGGCTGGGAACAAGTTAAAGTTGAGGTGCAGCCAGATGCTGACCCCAAAGGCTAATGCGGCCAACCCTAGCAGTTTCCAAATCAGCCCTTTTTTCTTAGACTGACTCTGCCCTGCTTCTGGGTATGGGTGATCTCGCACTGCTTCTGGAATTTCGTCGGCGACAAGCTCCGAGGCTTGCGCGGGTTTTCTTGACAGACTAGCGTTATCCAAGCCAGCTCCACTCCTGCACTTCAATAAGGCTCAACGTTACAAATTGTAGACCGATATGGGCGATCGGACAGCTACAATTGCCGCTGAGAGTATATCATCTCTTTCTGACCTCGCCCCGTCCCATCCGCCAACTCTCGCATTTGTTACTTGGGCCCACAGTCGATCGTCCCTGCGAGGTCGAACTGGTTGGCGCTGGTAGCGCTGGTTTATTTTAAGTGTAATTTGTTACTGTTGTTCGACAAAATCCAACAATTCTTCGATCGACACATCAAACGTCCGCGCCAATTTTAGCAGAGCACCGATGTCAGCCATTGCCATACCGGGCGATCGGTACTCCTCTAGTCGTTAATTTACTGGACAATAATGGACAATAAGCACATAAGCTGAAATAATCAGCTTATGCCAAAATTTGTCAAACCTAATGAAGCAGCTAACACTCGCTTGGGTTTGCCTCCGAACCATCAGGCGATGGGAAGCTCTTATGTAAAATCAACAGGGTCAAAACGCCATCAGGACAACGGCGATATGACATCGAAAAGTTCATTAAAGAAGAATCAGAAGACGGAAGAAGACGTGCCACTGTTATCTATGCTCGCGTCTCTACCCGACCTCAACTTGGCGACCTCCATCGACAAGTTGAGCGACTATCAACGCTCTACCCAAGCGCAGAAGTTATTAAGGAAGTGGCAGGAGGACTCAATCTTAGGCGGAAAGGACTGCTCTCCCTTCTGGGACGAGTTCTCAAAGGAGATGTCAAAGTTATTGTGGTTGCCCACAAAGACAGACTTGCTCGGTTCGGGTTCGACCTCATTGAATGGTTGTGTGAAATCCATGACAGCAAAATCGTGGTTCTCAACCAAGATAGTCGAGAGGACGACCAAGAGCTTGTTGCCGATATCATCGCCATCTTGCATAGTTTCTCCAGTAGACTCTATTCCCTTAGAAAACACGCCAAGCAAATCAAAGAACTCGTACAAGAAGGCACCGAGACACAAGACCAAAAAGCTAGCTCCAAATAAGACGCTTAAAATTCGGGTGTATCCCGAAGCTGAGTTGCATAAAACCTGGAAACAATGGTTGGCTGCTGCCAGATATTGCTACAACAAAGCAATATCTATACTTAAAAACAACCCCAGCCTAAGCGCCTATTCGTTGCGAGATAGCGTAATGAATTCCAACTTACCTGATTGGATAAAAGCCACTCCTAATCATCCAAGAGAAAACGCTATTTTTGATGCTCATGACGCTTGGAAACAGGCTAAAAAGCAGCAAGGAGAGGCTCATTACAGAAGCTGTCGGCAACCCGTGCAAACCATTAAGTTTCATGCCTGTAACTACAAATCTGGTACGTGGTATCCAGGTTTGACAAAGAAGTTAGAAGTCAAAGCTAGCGAAACTCTTCCTGTTGTTTGCGAACACGCAACCCAATTGATACGAGATAGGCAGCGCTGGTTTGCTGTTTTTCCCGTTCGTGTAGAGGAAGTTCTTTCCAAAGCTAGTAAGGTAATTGCGTTAGACCCTGGCGTGAGAACGTTTTTAACTGGCTACGACGGTGAAGCTATTTTAGAGTTTGGCAAGGCAGACATTGGACGCATTCATCGATTGTGTTCTCACCTTGACAAACTAATAGGTAAAGCAGCCAAAGCTGGGCGCAAACAGAAACAGAAAATGTATAAAGCTGCTCACCGAATCAGAAATCGCATTCGCAATTTGATTGATGAATGTCACAAGCAGGTTGCCAATTATTTAACCACAAACTACAAAATCATCTTTCTGCCCAAATTTGAAACCTCTCAAATGGTTATCAAGTCAAAACGCAAGCTGAATACTAAAACAGCTAGAGCAATGTTGACTTGGGCAAGCTACCGATTTAAGACATTTCTTAAGTCTTTGGCCGGGCGTCGTGGCGTTGTGGTTGTGGATGTCAACGAATCCTATACTAGCAAGACTTGCACCCATTGCGGATTTCAGCATGACAAGTTAGGCGGCTCCAAAACATTCAAATGCCCTCGATGCGGTCATGAACACGACCGAGACTGGGGTGGCGCACGGAATATTATGCTCCGTGCTTTGAGGGACGGCTCCTTTGCTCTCAACCTAGCCGTTGGAAGCATTGCTATCGCGTCAGATGTGTTTGTCCACATATGTTCAGCGTAATACCGTCAGGGCATAACTTTTAACAGTATTGTAGGATACTCCAGAGCGATCGGCTACTTCCTTTAGCGTCCAGCCTTCCCTAGCAGCAAACTCTCTGATCCGCAATTTAACCAATTCGCCTCTTGACATCAGGGTGAAATTTCACCTCACCTATATATGAGATTGAAAGCGCCGACCACCGCAACCGCAGGACGGGGCCTAATCTTCCACAACCTCAAACAAATCTTCAATCAACAGGTCAAAAGTTCGAGCTAATTTTTGCAAATGAGTAACGTCAACCGTTGCTAACCCGGGCGAACGAGCATAATTCTTAAGCGTGCTGTAGTGAACTCCCGATCGCTCAGAAACCTCTGTCAAAGTCCAACCCTTCTCGGCAGCCAGCTCTCGAATCCGCAACTTAACCAATCCCATTTCTTGACAATAGGCCAGTATTGGCCTTAAAATATTTACATCATAAATAGCGATCGCCCCCCGGCGTCGAAAACTGAAGAGCGAACAGCTATTTATTCAAATGACCGACAATTTGGCATTCACCAACAAAAAGTAGGATTCACCAACAAAAAGTAGGATTCACCAACAAAAAGTAGGATTCACCCAAAATCAAGTCGCATTCACCCACAAAAGTCGGAGTCACCCCAAAAAAGTCGGAGTCACCAACCATGATACCAAAACAAAACTCAGAAGCCAAGCAAATAAATCCACTCTCTCGCTTTGTAACCAAAGAAGCAGTTGCCAAAGTCTTGAAAGTCAAGCCAGAACAGATTCGGGACATTCGCTGCTGGGCTTACGTCATCCACGTTGTCGGAGTTGGGATTAGTCGGTTTGTCAGCTACGGAGATATGCCGCCAATTTTAGGAGTCGAACCGCCGACGCTGCAAGATTGCATTCGGTGGCGGAAACGCTGGAGAAGCAGCCAACATCAAGCACCGATATTTTGGGTAGATTTTTATGAGGGGAAATTTCGGCAGTCTCGCGGTGTGGAAGAACTCTACAACTGGGGTAAGTTGGTAGGTAAGATTAAGCACGGGTTGTCAGAATTGCAGGTAGAGGGGCTGCGGAATATTTATTGTGTGGTGAAAGAGTGTATTCACGCTTGTTGAGTAGAGTTTGTTTAGCAAACCCCTTAACTAATTTTATTCGTGAGTAGCTCCATCTGGCATAATTGCACCAGTGAGTTTAACATTTCCCAAGTTTGCTCCTCCTATTTTTGCACCCGTTAAGTTAGCGCCAGATAAGTCTGCATAGTCTAATCTTGCTGCACGGATGTCTGCTGAAATTAGATCAGCACCACCCAGCTTTGCACCGTATAAATCAGCTTGCCGCAAGTCAGCTTCAGTTAAGTCTGCTGTGGTTAAATCAGCCTGAGACAATCTTGCATCGTTCAAGTTAACTTGTCTTAAATTAGATCGGCTCAAATTTGTGCCCTCTAGGTTTGCTCCCTGAAGTTTGGCCCCACTCAAATTCGCATCTCTCAAATTAGAACTATTCAATTGTGCAGAAATCAAATTAGCACCTTGTAAATTGGCTCCCATCAAGTTAACACTGCTCAAGTCCCTACCAGTTAGATCGACATTTGGCAGCGATACATAAGGAGCAATTAAGTAAGCGCCCGCTTTCACGGGATCGAAATCAGTAGGAAATAAAGTTGCTTCATTGTAAATCGCTCCTTGAAGCTGAACTCCTTTGAGATTTGCTCGATCGAGGTTGGCTTCTAAAAGGTTAGAATTACTCAGATTTGCATTTGTCAAATCAGCATTTTTTAGGTCTACTTTCCTCAAGTATAGCCCGCTCAAGTTAGCTTCAGCCAGGTTTGCAGTTGTGAATTTGGGTCGTGTGTGATGTTGGCTAACGTGAGATCCGCTGAGGTTTGCACCGTTCAAATCGGCTTCACTAAAATTTGCATTTTCTAGTTTTGCTCCTCTTAAACTCGCCTTGCTCAATTTTGCATTTTCTAGTTTAGCTGATTGTAAATTAGCCTGAGCGAGGTTGGCATTGATTAAATTTGCCTGATGCAGATTGGCACTGGATAAATTAGCCTGAGACAAGTTGGCATTTACCAAGTTGGCTTGATGCAGATTGGCACTAGATAAATTAGCCTGAGAAAGGTTGGCGTTGACTAAGTTTGCCTGATGCAGATTGGTGCTGGATAAATTTGTATTCGAGAGATTAGTCATTGATAAATTAGCCTGACTAAAATTTGTGCCATCAAAACGTGCATCCCTCATATCTGCTCCCTTCAAAATTGCCCCACTAAGATTTACTGCCTGCCAAGTTGTACCAATCAAATTAGCTTTATTCAGATTAGCCTTACTCAAATTAACACCAGAATTTAGACGCTTTCCGCTCAAATCAGCACCAGCTAAATTAATCCCTGTAAAATCTCTTTCTCCCTGAGTGCAACGCTCCCAAAACTCCTCAACGGCAACAACAGGTTCTCGACATTCCTCAGACTCATCCTCCACATCCTCACAGCTATCCTCTAAAGCAATATCTTCAGCATCCACCGCTAATCCTTCCAAATAATCGGCTCGATCCAGGTAATCCGAACTCGCTACAAACCGCCTTTCTATCTCCTCCTCATTTAATACCTCGCTGCTTTCAAATCGCTCAATTAATTGCTTGACAATTTGGCAGTCAGTCGTGCGAATTCCCACTTCTTTTTCTGCACTTTGGTCGTTGTTAGTCAGCAAGTTATGACTACCCAACATGGCAAAACTAGAATCACAGACTAAAAAGTTTTCGTGAGTTCCCAATAAAGAGAGACAAAATTTATCTGGATATTCGCTGGCTAATTCTTGCAAATCTGCCAAAGCATTGTAGCGCCATCCCTTGCCGATTTTTTGCCTGTCTCCCAGATAACCCCAACCAATATTTATCAAACATCCTCGGTTCAAACACGCTCTAAATTTTTGCAGCAATTCATCATTAATGCTGTTACAATTAAGCCAAGGGCAAACAATAATCAGCCGCTCTTGAGCTAGTGATAAAGCTTCCATCAAAACAGCGCGACTGTTGGGACGATCGCATACTAACTGATACTGAAAGTCTGACTTTTGCTTTTCTGTCTCGGTGTCAAGCTCGATCGGTCGATCGGCAATGACAGACATATCGCCATTTCCCAAATCACACGGCTGTTGCAGGGACGCAATTTCAGCCGTCAAACTTTCTAGCATTTGCGGTTCAGGGCGATCGTTAAATCGCTGTTCCTGTGCCTCTAACTGCCTCTTAAGTTTGGCTAAATATTTTTTCAGAATAACTTGCTCTTCTTCAATCTGCAATACTCTCGTGGCTATTGATACTAAATCTAGTTCGGTTTCTGACATAGTGCTACCCTAAAATCAAAAAAACTTAAAAAGCCATGTTTGGGAAATGGGCGAGTCATCAAACATTACCAACTTCCGCCAATTCAGCAGTACCAACAGAATCTTCCTCTTCCCCTTTATCCCCTTCATCAACCACAACCGTTAACTTCAATCCCAAAGCCTTCAGCCAATTAGCCAAAGCATAAATTGTGGCGCTTCCATTCTGCGACAACAAAACATCTAATTTTTCCAGATGCAATGAGGCCTCCTCATCAGACATAATTGGTTCGCCCAGAGCCTCAAATACATCTCGAAGCGATTTTCGCATTATTCCCATCTCTAAATCGCCTTCTTCCTCTTCTTCAAAGATCAGTGAGAGGTAAGCAGCAGCATAATTTGGGTCTTTGAAATTGGAAATTTTAAAAGAATGATAACTATCACTCGTCGGCACTTTGGCGTCTTTCATAATCTCTCCAGTATTCCTGAGCTTTAACAATGTCTTGGTCTTGAGTGCTTTTATCTCCACCGCACAGGATAAGCACAATCGTAGCTCCCGCTTGTCCAAAGTAGATTCGGTAGCCCGGGCCATAGTCAATCCTTAATTCCCAGACTCCTGCGCCAACTGAGCGATAGTCTCCTAAGTTGCCACCGCTAACCCGCTGAAGCCTTTTATCAATCCTAATTTTAGCGTTAACATCCCGCAGGGCTGTAAACCATTCTGCAAAGGGAACTGTGCCATTTTGTCTGATATAACGCTGAATATCTCTGGGTTGTACTTCCATAAAGTCGATCGTACTTGCACCCTCATCTTAATATCGGCGATCGCCCCGTATCCAACCTTCTTCACCAGGGCCAACTCAAGATCGCCGATCGAAAGGAACTCTGCCGTCAGGGGTAGTGTAACGCTCAATTTCTTTCGGTTGCGCTTCCATAATCTTGATTCTAGCGACGATCGCACTCCAATCTTACAGCCCCGCCCGATCGGCCCTTGACTCCATGCGCTACAATTATTAAGAAATCTTTAGTTAGATCCGTTTAACGTTCCAGACGCATTATGAGTCTTCCCATTCGCAACGTCGCCATCATTGCTCACGTCGATCACGGCAAAACCACCCTTGTGGACGCTCTCCTCAGACAGTCCGGGATCTTCCGCGAAGGGGAAGAAATCCCAGATTGCGTCATGGACTCCAACGACATCGAGCGCGAACGTGGCATTACCATCCTTTCCAAAAACACCGCCGTCAGGTACGGAGAAACCCTGATCAACATCGTCGATACCCCCGGACACGCGGACTTCGGCGGAGAAGTCGAACGAGTTCTCGGCATGGTTGACGGCTGTCTGCTGATCGTAGACGCCAACGAAGGCCCGATGCCGCAAACGCGGTTCGTGCTCAAAAAAGCCCTAGAAAAAGGACTGCGCCCGATCGTCTTTGTGAATAAGATCGATCGCGATCGAGCAGACCCCCACAAAGCCGTCGATAAAGTTTTGGATCTGTTCCTCGAACTAGGTGCTGACGACGATCAGTGCGAATTTCCCTATCTCTTCGGTTCCGGCTTAAGCGGTTACGCCAAAAAACACCTCGAAGACGAAGGGGTAGATATGAAGCCCCTCTTTGAAGAAATCCTCGACCACGTACCACCCCCCGTAGGCGACCCCAACAAGCCGCTGCAACTGCAAGTAACCACCTTAGATTACTCAGAATACGTCGGTCGCATCGTCATCGGTCGCATCCACAATGGCACAATTAGAGTTGGTCAACAAGCAGTCTTGATCACAGAAAGCGGCGCGCTTGTCAAATCAAAAATTACCAAATTGATGGGCTTTGAAGGCCTGAAGCGGATAGATATCCCAGAATCTACTGCTGGTAATCTTGTCGCCGTTGCCGGTTTTGCTGATGCGTATATTGGCGAGACAATTACTTGTCCGAACGACCCGCAAGCGCTGCCTTTAATCAAAGTAGACGAACCGACTTTGCAGATGACTTTCTCCGTGAACGATTCGCCGTTCTGCGGTCAAGAAGGTAGTTTGGTAACATCGCGGCAAATTCGCGATCGGCTGATGCGAGAACTCCAAACCAACGTCGCCTTGCGCGTCGAAGAAACCGACTCTCCCGACAAATTCCTCGTATCCGGCCGTGGCGAACTCCACCTCGGAATCCTGATCGAAAATATGCGTCGCGAAGGATACGAATTTCAAGTATCCCAACCGCAAGTAATCTTCCGCGAAGTCGGCGGTCGTCCCTGCGAACCTTTTGAATGTTTGGTGTTAGACGTACCCGAAGAAGCAGTCGGCGGCTGCATCGAACGCCTCGGTCAGCGGAAAGCAGAAATGCAAGATATGCACGTCAGCAGCACCGGTCGCACCCAAATCGAATTTTCAGTCCCCGCTCGCGGTTTGATTGGATTCCGAGGCGAGTTCATGCGGTTGACTCGCGGCGCTGGAATTATGAACCACAGCTTCCTCGACTATCGCCCCCTGGGTGGAGAAATTGTCGCCCGTCGCAACGGAGTATTGATTTCCTTTGAAGAAGGAGTTGCAACTACTTATTCACTGAAAAATGCTGAAGACCGCGGCGTGTTTTTCATTACCCCCGGAACCAAGGTTTACAGAGGGATGATTATCGGAGAAAACAACCGAGATGAAGACATGGAGCTGAATATTTGCAAGTCGAAGCAGTTGACAAACCACCGCGCATCTGGCGGTGAAGAATTGGCGCAATTGCAAGCACCAGTCGATATGAGTTTGGAACGCGCTTTGGAGTACATCGGGCAGGATGAATTGGTTGAAGTAACACCGAAATCCATTCGCTTGCGGAAGGTTTCTAAGAAGTTGGTAAAACGCTAAAACAACTTGTAGGGTGCACAATGTGCACCTTACTGGTGAAACGCTAAAAAAGCTTGTAGGGTGCACAATGTGCACCTTAAATTTTATCTGCCGTAAAAACCTGCCAGAACTTAAAAAATTAAATATTATCCAATTGTGCTTTGGTTATTTTACTTAATTCTCCACTTGAAAGCTGATATTTATCGGTAGCTATTTGCCCCAAAGCCTTTAAACACCATGCAAATAAGGTTCTCAGAGAAGCACAAGTATTCGGATTAGATAAAACCTTTTCAAGATCAAGTCTATCGAGAATTCGGCCGCCGTGTTCCTTTTCATTAAATCCCGAATATATCTGTTTTAGTTCACCTTTGGGATGGCGAATCGTTTCCACATCTCCCTCGTAATCGTTTAAGCTGGTTCCTAACACTGCATTGACGGTAGCAGCATCAGCGAAGTAGTATGCCTCTAGCATATTCACTAAAAAGTGAACTGAAGCACGGTGTTTTTTGTCGCGCAAAATAGGATCAAGTGCATTTCGGTATCTCTCAAAAATTTGTTGTGCTTGATCGGTTCGATTGTGTTCTAGGTCATCCAATAGCAGGACATAAGTACATGGATCTTTTAAGTAATCTCTCGCTGGGAATCCAATTCTTACAACATCATTATTAGGAATCTTTTTACCACTTCCAACCATCTCAAGGTTTTTCTCTGAAGTTCTTACGCCTAGCTGCTCAACCTTGCGAATAACTTCAAAATAGCAAATACCCAATTCCATCAGAGTTCTAAATAACTTGGGAATGTGTTCCTCTTCCGTTTTTCCTGTTACCAGCAATCCAAACTTGAAAAAATAACAGTGCTGGTCACTCGTAGTATCGTGACTCTTCATTAACTTGCTACCTCTAATGCAGATTTACTTTGAGGCGCAATCATCTCAGCCATATATAGCGATCCAGTAGCATATTCTTCTAGTAAATCTTGAATACCTTCTATCTCACTGATCCTTTTGAGGACGGTTTTTCCTTCCTTGTCAAGTTCCGCAGTCAAAATATTTTCTGGTTCAAATTGACTAATTAATACAGGTGAATGAGTCGCAATAAAAACCTGCTTATTCCATTTTTCAGTAGCGAGTTTTACAGCTTTAGCAAAAACAGCTAAAGCCCAAGGATGAAGCGAGATTTCAGGCTCATCAAATAAAATTAGTGAATAACGATTCTGTCCTTCAGAGAACAAAGCTGTGAGATTAATCAGCATCTGGAGATGACCGTCAGATACTCCTGATGATCTAATTGGTTTGCGCCGTCCTTTTTCTAAGAAGTTGCCATAGACTGTGTATCGACCTGTTTGTTCAAAAAACAGATTATCAAAAGCTGGAAAGCTCTCTTGCATAAAACTGATGATTGTATCGTAGCGTTCATCAATGACTCGCTTATCATGTAAATTCCGCAAAACTGACCATAAATTTTCGCACCTGTCTTGTAATCGCTCTCCAGAATCAGATTCTGAACCAAATCGCTTTATCTTGAACAAAGAAGCTGACCGGGAGTTATAGTTGCGAACAACGCGCAATAAGTTGTCTATGTTAGAGGCAGCGGGTTCGCTATTCTCAAATGCTATATATCGGGTTAGGGCTAATTTCTCTGGTTCTCTAAGTGTAATGAATTCTAATTCTTGCAGGTCTGTACGATAAACCTGAGCTTTGTCACTGCCTATAATGCGAACAATCAATTTATTATCATGATTGGAAAAAAGCTTTTCTCCCGCAAAAGGTTCGATTCTACCTGAAGAATAACCAAATGAAACTTCGTATTCACCCGATGGGGTTACAATTTTGATTGATATATTTTCCCCCTCATCGGCTCCATCCCACAGCAGACCAATCCCATGATCTCTCTCAGAAGAAGCTAAATCAACACCCCTGATGGCACAGTCTCGCACAAACCAGATGGTATCGAGTAATGTAGTTTTTCCAGCTCCATTAGGGCCGAAGATAATGTTGAGAGGGTTGATTTGAATGTTTACATCTGCTAGTGAGCGAAAATTTTTGATTTGCAAATGAGTTAGTTGATTTGACATAAGGTGCTATTTATTTTATGATAGTTTTCTATATCATAGTCTGCTTTTTATGTCAATCGACACATCGGGATTCTCATGCCCGATCGCGCGATCGACTAACCGCCACAATATGTTTTAATTTATATTTGAGCAAAATCCAAACAAAGTCAGCCATGAGTCCTAAATCAATAGCCGTAATCAACTTCAAAGGCGGTGTCGGGAAGACTACCGTCACTTGGAGTCTGGGAAATATTATATCCCAAGGAACCGACTTAGAAGTCTTGATGTTAGACTTAGATCCGCAAATGTCGCTCACAGAGGCGATCGGACTTAACGAAAATACAGGTCATTTAGATGATAAGTTTGGTAAGTGGTACGAACAATCTCTCAAGCATAGACTTACAATTTACGACGCTCTAGAAGTCTTTAAAAAAGCCGGACAGAATTTTAAATTTCCCGTTGGTTTCGACACCATTTATCAGATTGACGAACAGTTGCATTTTGTCCCTTCAGTTGAAGAATTGTATTGGTTGGATATCGATGGATTTGAGGGGAAAAGTGTTAAAGACTTCATCCGCAGATTCATCGGCAAAATCGCCAACTCTGCCAATCTCCCCAAATACGACTTGATGCTTTTTGACTGTTCGCCTTCCTTCAGTCTCCTCACCTACAGCGTACTCTCTTGCTGCGACTTAATATTAATTCCCGTCAATCCCGATTATTTTGGTTCTAGGGGATTGAGTTTAGTTTTAAACTCGCTTCAGAAACGGATTGAGCCTTATCCGTTTCCCAAGATAGCAGTCTTTATGAATAAAGCTAAAACCTATGGAGGATTGCTGACAAATGAAGTTCAGTTTTACATGAGAGAAGTAAAGAGACTTTGCGATGAGATATCAAAAGATAATAACATAGAAGTTAGATTTTTAGAATCGACGATTCGCGAAAGCGTCGGGCTAAAACGGGCGATAAATGAGGGAGAACTGCCGCGAGAATTAGTTAGAGAATTTGAAAAACTATGGCGCGAGTGTGAGGAGTATCTGAAATGAGTAAAAAAGAAATTTTGGCGGCTTCCCAACAAGAAAGCGGGGGGTTGGTTGAGGAAATTGGCGAACTTAAGGAAATCTTGCGGGACGTTGCTCGAAAATTAACCCGGCTTGAGACTCAAGTCAAGCGGGGAGTGATTTCTGCTGGCTCAAAAACTTCGGATATTCCCACGGGTGCTGATGTTAATAAACCTGCTAATTTATCGGCTGCCAATGTTCTAGAAGTTTATGAAGAACTGCGTTTACAAGCTAAGAATGGTAATGAAGAAGAGGTGAGGCAAAAGTTGTTGGCAATGAGTGCAACTGACTTGAACTTGATGTGTTGCGAGTTAGGGATGCCGCCCAGCAGCAAGAATCCGTCTCGCAAAAAAATGTTCGAGCTAATTATTGGCAGAATTAAACAGAGTTTGAGGCTGTCGCGGCATATCGACAGACAAACACTTTGAAAATTAGCAGAGGAATCGATAAAATGCGTTTTAACTTGCATTTCCCCCTGGGATATGGAACAGGCAAGATGCCCGTTCCACAAAAGCTTGTTCCACAAGATTTTCAGTTGAGTGTGGGGAGTAGGGGTTGGGCATCTTGGCCGCCCCTGAAAAGCTTGTGGCAAATTCTGCAACTTTTCAGCTTCAATAAATTATGGCCGATAAGTGCGATCGGCATATTTTCACTAACACTCTTAATCAGCTTGTTTTTGAGCCTTCACAGCCCTCCCCCAACCGCAGCCCAAAAACCAAGGATACTAGCGTTTACCGCCCTCCAGATGCGTGGCAGCGAGAACAGATCCCCTTTATTTGCGGTCAATGCTACCAGTTGGGCTCGCCGCGAACTTACACCTAATATAGATGTTATCGCTCCCCTAGTGTGGTCGCCCAACGGCCAGCGACTGGCTTTCGTTGGCGGATACAGCGACATCTATACAGTCAATGCTGACGGTTCTCGACTAACTAAACAGTTTGCTGAGGCTGGTTGCAAAGCAGCTCATTTTGAAATAGCTTGGTTTTCCAACAGCCAGAAACTTGTTTTTGCCCGTTCTTGCAACGGTTTTACCTCTGATACTCCCGGCAGTGAGTCACTTTATATAAGCGACACTTCTGGCATTAAAGGAAGTAAATTAGTTCGGAATTGGGAAGTAGGAGGAGAGCCACCTAAAACAGAAATTTCATCGGAATTTTACCTTTCACCGGACGGCCAGCAGGTAGTATTTGTCAAGGATAAAAATATCTACAAAATGAATGCCGACGGTTCGGAAATGACCAAACTAACTAAAATTGCCGGCGAATATGTATCCGGCGGAAGTGAACTTGTTTGGTCGCCCGATCGCACAAAAATTGCTTTCCTGTTCGGCGCTTATCCGAAACAGCAAATTTACACAATTAATGCCGATGGGACCCACATCAAAAATTTGACAAACAACCCGCAAAATGAGGTTTACAACGTCAAACTATTTTGGTCGCCCGACAGCAGCCGCATTGCTTACTATTACAATAAACCCGGCGATTCATCAGGCGAACAGCAAGATATTTACCTGCTCGACATTAACCGGGGCACAGCAAAGAATCTCACCCAAAAACCCAGAAACTACGACGAATTTTCGTGGTCGCCGGATGGCAATTTTATTGCTTTCGTCACCGGAGAGTTCAACAATCAAAAACTCTACACAATCAAGGCTGACGGGAACCAGCTAAATCAACTCGCTCCTCGGCTAAAACCGTCGGGAATTTCAGAATTAGCTTGGTCTACAGACAGCCAGCAAATCGCTTTTATATTTAACGAAATCCAAGGAGACCAAAGCAACTTGTATGTAATTAATCGGGACGGTTCGGCCTTGACTAAATTGACAAACGACAAGGATTTGAATGCTAGCAATCCGGTTTGGCAACCGTAGTAAAGTTAAGAGCCACAATATGCTGTAGGGGTGGGTTTTAGCACAGATAAACCCAGAAGGGCGGGCTATATAGCAATCCTAAATGATTTGTGTAATTCTTGTAGGGGCAAAACCCACGCCCGGTTGCCCCGCCTTGACTGGGGTAGGCACTCTTAGCAGAGACTGTTGGCGAATGTCTAAGGGGTTTGACCCCTCACACCTTGCCGTCCTGAATAGCCAGAATGATGGTGTAATGAGACACCATATTAAATCATTTATTATGACTCTTCACCTCCGCGACTGGTCATCGATTCCAGAAATGACCGCTTCTATAGCACGAACCTCATTTCCCAAAGGAAACCCATATATGAAAATGCGCGATGAACTCGGAGTGTTGTACTGTGATAGTGACTTTGTAACCTTGTTTCGAGCCGACTGCGGTCAAAGTGCGTTATCACCTGGACAATTAGCATTAATCAGTGTCATGCAATTTGCCGAGGGATTGACTGACCGACAAGCAGCAGAAGCGGTCAGAAGTCGTATTGACTGGAAGTATGCTCTGGGATTAGAAATTACTGATAGCGGTTTTAATTATTCAGTTTTAAGTGAATGGAGAAGTCGGTTAATTGCTGCGGGACGTGAAAGTCAATTACTTGATAAAATGCTAGCACATTTTCAAGATAGGGGATGGCTCAAAGCCAGGGGTAAAGCCAGAACTGACTCCACCCATGTCATCGGAGCCATCCGTAAAATGAACCGCCTCGAATGCGTTGGAGAAACTTTACGTCATGCTTTAAATCAGTTAGCAACTGTTGCCGATGAATGGTTATTAACAGTAGTCAATCAGGATTGGTCTGAGCGTTATGGCACGAGATTTGAGCAATATCGCTTGCCGCAATCTGAAACTGAAAAACAAAGCTTGGTATTGACTATTGGCTGTGATGGTCATCACTTGTTGTCAGCTTTATATGATCCCTTGAGTCCTGAATGGTTGCGCTTTGTCTCTAAGCGGTAGAAATTTTACGCTGTGTCTGGATACAGCAATATGGGTGGTCGGGAGGCAAAGTTTATTGGCGAGAAGCTGATAATTTACCGCCCCACAAGCAGTTAATTACTTCCCCCTATGATACCGAAGCTCGCAATCGGACAAAAAGAGATACTAATTGGACAGGTTATACAGTACATCTTACAGAAACTTGCGATCGAGATTTGCCTCATTTAATTACCAATGTTGAAACGACACCCGCAACCATCGGAGATGTCGAAATGACTCATGTGATTCATCAAGCTTTAGCTGATAAACACCTGTTACCACAAGAACATATTGTCGATACTGCTTATGTTGATGCTCAACACTTGCTCACCAGCGAGACACAATTAGGTATTGAACTCCTTGGCCCTGTACCCTCTGACTCTAGTTGGCAAGAAAAAGCTAAGCTGGGCTTTGAGCTTTCTTGTTTTACCGTTGATTGGGAGCATCGCCATGCTACTTGTCCCCAAGGCCACATCAGCAAATCCTGGCATCAACGCTCGGATAACTATGGCAATCCGGTCATTCAAGTGCGCTTTCGTCGCCCCGATTGTGCTGGTTGTCCTGTTCGCTCTCAATGTACTCATTCGCCGGCACAGGCTCGTGTTCTGACTCTCAAACCTCAACCTCTTTACGAAGCTCTAGCCAAAGCTAGGGCTAGACAACATACCCAGGAGTTTAAACAGCGTTATGCCCTACGGGCTGGTGTTGAAAGCTCTCTGTCTCAAGGAATTCGTGTTTTTGGTTTGCGTAACGCTCGTTACATGGGTCTTGCCAAAACTCGTCTACAACATATTATGACTGCTGCTGCCATGAATCTGTCAAGAATGTGGGCATTTTGGCGCCACATTCCGATTGGCTTGACCCGTGTCTCTCGTTTTTCTGCTCTTTTTCCCTCTGCCTCATCATAGTTTTTTTCCATGATTATGGGATGTTTGGTTTCACCCTTTTTTAATTCGCCAACAGTCTCTTAGCACTACCGCTACATATTTTTACAACTGATGCGAGGATTGCTATATTGCAATACGCTTGGGTTAGTGTTAAAAAAACCGATCGTGCGTAGGTTGGGCGGAGTGGAACGAACCCTCCGTTTCACTCCGCCCAACATTTTCGCTACAATTTTCCACGGGCCCAAGCGTATTGGGCTATATTGGCATTACCCCGGAGCGAAAGCAGGTTACTGAACAAGAAAGAATCCACCAAACTCAACACTCAAAACTCTTCTCAAATTGGGGAAGATGCAATAATTTTTTTCTCATTTAATGCCTGGTGAACTTGCAATTCATTTGACTCAACTTCCTGATGTTTTTCATCCTGCACCTGTTTATCAATTTTGGGCAACTTTAAAATCGCCCCAGCTAAAACCCAATAATACACGGACACTGGATCTACATCCAGCGGATAGTATTGAGTATTGATCGTAATAAATGCAACAAACACCCAAAAACTAGCTCCGTAACTCCGCAAACTTTTGTCCTTGACTGATCGGTAAGCTCTAAAAGTTAGAAAAGCTAAGTGTAAAAGCATGATCTGAAAACTAATCATTCCCGGATAACCGAGTTCGTAGATTAACTTAGGTTGGAAAGTTTCAATTAGCTGCGTGGTACCAAATATTCGCGTTGAATTAGTCGCTCGTCCCACACCTTTACCGAGAGGTTTGTCAATGATAAAATTGTGGCTTTGCTCGAACTGATTAAAGAGAAACTGCTGGGGCGGTGCAGCATTCCAGCGACTAAGAAAACTCTCCCACCGCTGCTCGACAATTCCCGGGTTAATAGCTGCACCGACAAACAGCAGAATCGCCAGTCCTGCACCGATGGGAATAAATCGTTTTAAATTAACTAATTGACCGGTGAGAACTAGCAGGATTGCTGTAGCAAGGGGAACCATAACTAAAGCAGCTCTTTGACCGGAAATAACTGCATTGGCAAATACTAATGCCATGCCCAATAAACCGATAACTCGCCACCAGAATGAAGGATCGCAAAAGGCAGAGGCAAAGGTTAAAAAAGCATTAGAAATTAAAAACCAGGCCCACTGCCAAGGCGCGACAAAAGTTCCCGGCAAGCGGACCATCTTGACTTCTGGACTGAACACCAAAGAACCGCCGACAAAACATCTAGCTTGCAGCGTTGCTTTATATAATTCTGCTCCGGTCATTCCTCGGGTTCCGGCACACTTTCCACTTTGCAGCAACAGGTACTGAATCAAACCGAGAAGGCAGCAAACGATCGCCAAAACGATGTGCATTCGACTAAAAAATACCAAATCCTTCTTAGTGCGGAGCAGATAATAGGTACAAGCAATCAGCGGTATGTAACCTATCAATACTTTTAATCCGAGAATTCCTTGCAGAATTGGTTTGTCGCCCGCCCTAGGGTTGAGCTGCATCTCCCCGTTGACAAAAATTAAAGTCAGCATTGCCATCATCAACAGGATGCTGAAGGTAGAAAGCATTTGTTTGGGAATGAACATGGGCAACTGTTTCTTTTTGCAGCTTTGAATTAGGCCGATGAGGGCTGGTATGTAGAAAGCATCTTTGGCTACTTGAAATGCAGCATTCCCGCCGCCAACTGCGTAGGTAATTGTACCGCTGAAAGGCAGGTAAATTAGAAAAGTCCACAAAGCTTGACGGGGGTATTTGTAGGAAAGCAGCAAGATGGCTGCGGCGGCGCCTCCTGCAATAGCAATCTTAGGGCGGGCTACGAACAACAGGGGAATGCTGAGAGCAACGCTGACTAAGCAGCTTATGGCGATCGCCTGCACCAATTCATTGCGCTTTTGGGAAATTTTGCGTTTTTGTGCAGTTACTTCTTTTTTGCTGAGCGCTGTGGTTTTTTCGCTGTGATTGTGTTTGGATTTCTTGGATTTGCGCTTGGTTTTCAACATATAGCAGAAGCAAGAGGGAAGAAGGAAGAGGGAAGAGGGAAGAAGGAAGAGGGAAGAAGGAAGAAGGAAGTTCGGCAACGGATTATGTAACGGATGTAACGGATGTAACGGATGTCAGTCCGATGGAAGTCGGAAGAAGGAAGTCGGAAGAAGGAAGTCGGAAGAAGGAAGTCGGAAGAAGGAAGAAGGAAGAAGGAAGTCGGAAGAAGGAAGTCGGAAGAAGGAAGAGGGATTTAGTTGTCTAAGAGAGAAAGAAGAAGCAATCGAACCCTTATGTTTGTGCAATTAAGAAAGTCCTCCCCGTCAGGGCGGTTCCTAGAATTTTTATAAGGCACTTATGTAGAAGGCGGAAGACACTGTGATATAGAAGGCTGCAGATGTAGAAGGTAGAAGGCAGAAGGAATAGAAGCGAACAGATTTCTGCAGATGTGGTAACTTATTTTTAAAGTCAAGAACGAAAAAAAGTCTCGGTCGAGATGGTGGGTGTGACGCGGGCACAAATTACACGGGCGACATTGTAGAATATAACTGCTGCATCTATAATGTACAAAAATGTACAAATCTCGAAAAAATAATTTTAATCTAGCGGTGAATATGAAATTAACAAAATTTGTATCGATCGGCATTGCCCTACTTTTAGGAGCAAGCGGGAGCATATTATCTAGCAGCAGTAGAGCATTAGGGGCCGAAAAAGTTGTCCTCACATTTGGCCCGATCAGACAAGGCATCAATATCAGCGACTTAGAAGACTTTGCTAAAAACGGCACGACGACGCCAACCCTCCAACAAATTATCCGGTTCTCCAAAATGGACGCGCAAATGCTGCGGGGGTTCATGGGTTTAGAAATTGGTTTAAAGCCTGCTAATCTGGCGAGGGTAGTTTACAGCACTCCCGGAGAAAAAATCACTGACGACATCGGTCAAGCAATTCGGACTCAGCGCCGCACAGAAAGCGGGAAAGCTTTGCGGGCAGCGGTGATCCTGGCTGCCGGGGACGACGGTAAGGTATCGCTGCTGGAAATCCTGAAAAAGTATCCTCTTAACGAGGTTTACGTAGATGTTGCCAGCCTTCGCACCACTGTTGGGAAAGTTCAGAGTATAGCCGGAACTCTGCGAAGCCTGCTTGAAGATGTGACGCGATCGACAACTCGCACAACTGAAACAACTCCCACCGAAAGTCCGATCGAACCTCGCCGCAGCGTGCAGCCAACAACTCCGCCTCCAGCGCCGCGCCGCGCCGCCCCCTTGCCAGCACCCGCACCGCAGCCGGTGACGCCTGTCAGAGGGCTTTGGTAAAAAAATCATAAAAATGTCCTAAAGGCGGGTTGAAGCGGCTTTTGTGGCATTCTGCAGACACTTTTGAGATCAAATCGGTTAGCCTCGGAATAGTAAATCCGAGTTCACTGTTCACTGTTGACTGTTCACTGTTGACGGTTGACTGTTCACGGCGTCAACAGTCAACCGTCAACATCATGTATGAGTGTAACCGGAAATGATATGAGAGCAAACCCGCCCCCGCCCTACCCCTATCCCAACCCTCAAGAGGGTTAGGACTTTTGTGGAAACTCCAAAGCAATCAATTTTTCTTGAGCAATTTTTTGAGTAACTTAGGAATCTCTGAAGGTCGAGCCGCCACAGGTATGTCCGCCTCTTCAAAGGCAGCCATTTTGTTTGGGGCCGAAACTCCAAAGGCTTTCTGGGCAGCCGCGCGAGAACTGATCAGGATGCCGGCGTGGCCCAAAGACGGCCCCTTGGGAGCGTAGCGGCCGGCCAGATAAGCAACCACGGGTTTGTCGATCGCCGAGGCGATGTAAGAAGCAGCAGCTTGTTCACTCCACCCGCCAACTTCCCCGACCAAAACCATCGCTTCCGTACTGTCGTCTTCGTCCAAAATTTGCAGCCACTGCATAAAAGAAGAACCGACAATCGCGTCGCAGCCAATACAAACCGCCATCGACTGTCCCAACCCAGCCTCCGTCAGTTCTAGGGCAACTTCGTAAGTCAAAGTGCTGCTGCGGCTGATTACTCCCACCGGGCCGGGAGTGTAAAATTCCTTGGGGTGAGTTCCCAGCAGCAGTTTGTCGGGCACAATAATCCCCGGACTGTTGGGCCCGATTACCAAAGTTTCGGTGGCTTCTGCTTTTCTGACTAAGCGCACCATATCCAGAGGAGGCACTCCCCCAGTGACGATCGCGATTTGCCGAATTCCTCCGGCGATCGCTTCTAGAGCCGCATCCAGCACCGAGTAAGCGTCTACCAAAATTACCGCAGTGTCAACGTGACCCACTGCCGCCACTGCTTGTTCTACCAAATCAAAAATCGGAATTCCCTCCACTTCCTGCCCCCCCCGACCGGGACTGACACCGGCGACTACATTCGTGCCGTATGCTTTCATCATCAGGGCGGCGCGGGTGGACGCGGGAGATTCTGTAATGCCCTGTATTAGGACTTTGCTTTCAGGAGTTAAATTCATCTTTCTTCCCCCTTGGAGACTCCCGCTGTACCTGTACCCAGGTCACCGGCGAGAGGAAAAGGGGGGCCAGGTTTATGCTGCATACGAATAACCATCTTTTCTGTGAATAACTGAACAATATTTGTGGCTAATCCCTGACACTAATTCTGAGGCGGAAATATTGAATGAGCCACTGGTTCTTACGGCAACACGTCCAACGTATGTACCAATTTTCTTGCCAGAGGTTACAATCGCTTTGACAATATCTCCCGTTTGAAAACCTTTAACAAACTTAAACCGGGGAACATAGCGAGATGGAAAGCCGAATTTACCAGTGCGGCACCTTTGACGTGTCCCGTGACCAGTTGCTTTGATCGATAGTGGCTTGCTTGTTAAAATATTCAATGACTCAACCTTTCCGATACAAGCTGCATCTAGCCAATGAGTTTTAGGTAAATTTAATTGAATGCGGTTGAACTTCGTTAAGCCACCACTACCTGTAGAAACAGGCAAGCCAGTTGTACGGAGTCGATTAAATAATGTCCAACGAGTTGAGTTAACGGCTGCTGCGTCTTTTAACGGACGTTTTGCTTGAGATAGAATCCGCTTCAAAATCTCTGGCTTTTTAGACAATAATTGCTCAACATCTTGAGTACCTTTCTTTTTGTTGCAAGCATCGCAAGCAAGGCAAAGATTAGAAATGCCATTAGCTCCGCCTTTGGCTTTGGGATGAATGTGCTCGACTTGTAATGGTATATTTATTTCACCACAGTAAGCGCATTTTCTCTCCCATTTGTTCAACAAATACTCGCGGATCTCATAGCCATGCAAAACGCCTTGTTGGTACTCGATTCCAGAAATCTCTGGGTTTTCTAATTGCTGTAAGTCAAATCTGACAAGCTCTTGAGCAATAGAAGCAATGGGGGCGAGTTTCATCAATCTAGTCACCCATGTCAGTGTTGTTTCGACACGATGTTGCAAACTTGGTGCTAACCAACCTTTAGGGCGAGTCCTGTTTGAGAATCTAGCCCGACGATAGCGGGTATGGCGATTTCTCCTGACTCTACGCAATGAACGGCGAGACTCCAGACTGGCTTTAATAGCTTGTCCTCGCTGTGTTAGCTCTGCACCAAAGATTACGTTTTCTCCTTGTATTAACGCAATTCCAGTAGTTCGAGAGCCAGGATCTATTTTGAGAGTGATTGGTTTTTGCGGTACTGTTACCTCTACTTTCAAAATTAGCGTGAATGGATACCTTTTGAAGACAGCAGCTTTGCCATTAGTTAGCAATTTACGTGCCAATCCGGGGCGGATTGGATTGAGCGGTCGTTTTTTGGTATCAAGTACAAAAACCAAATTAGACATTTAAGTCCTCCCTTACGGGGTAATGTTTGCTTCGTCAATGTTTAAGGTCGGTAACTATCTTAAAAGCACTGGCTTAACCCTTACACCTGTTTAACTTTTAAGTTCTAGAGCGGAAGACTAGCACGCATCCTCCGGTAGGTACTTGAACGCTTACCTTAAACGTAGTGGGCGAACCACTTAGACTGGTCAACTAGGCTCTTTCTGTGCCCGCGCTGTCTCGGTACTCCGAGCAGCGCCGGGTGATTGACCTGTACAGAAATCTCGTTTTTTGCCGATCGACTGCCGCTACTTGGCGGAGGATACAGAAGCGGCCGCGGCCTCATCCAAAGTGCTAGCTAGCTGCACCGGCAACTGTCCCAAACGCTTTTTAACAGCATCAGCATCGATCTCTACCAGCCGCAGCACAACTTGGATGTGGCGGTTAGCGCGAGCTTTCCGTTCCAAATAGCCGGCTACTGCAGCGATTATTTCCTCGGTCTTGGAGGCGCTGCCCAAAATATTTACAAGTATCACCTTAACGCTTTTATCCTGAGCGACTAACTCCAGACCCAACTCCGCGCGATCGCGCAGGGCATTTGCTGCATAGTAGCGGTCTAGGGAACCAATATTCACAAAATTAGCTGGCTTTCCTCCTTGGTGGGTTACAGCATCTAGAGTTGCCATTGTCAGGCCCACTCCGTTGCACAAAATCGCGATATTCCCGTCTAGTTCGATTAATTGCACGGATTCGGAATTCGAGATTGAAGATTTAGATTTGGGGTCAAACTCCGGCGACTGCTGAACCTTGGACTGGGAATGGGAGCGATCGCCCCCAGCATGGGGACTTCTTCTTTCCCGTGCCAACCCGCCCAAGAGCTTCTTCTCCGAGAGTGCGGCCAAATCTGGATGTCGTCCCAAGGCATCGTCGTTGGCGGTGACTTTACCGTCTAAAGCCATTACCTCTCCCCTTGGACTGATGCCGAGAGGATTGATTTCTACTAGATCTAAATCTTTTTCGACAAACAGCCGGTACATTTTTTCGACAATGGTGCTCACCGATTGAATCAAGTCTCCCTGCAATCCCATTTTCAGCGCGAGACGCCTCGCGTAGAATGGGGAAAATTCTTGATCTACGGCAACTTGCTGCATTTGCTCGATCGACCCTTCGACATCCATACCTCCTTGGCTCGAACCCAGAAGCACCGGGCGGCGTGCTACGGGGTCTAGGAGTACCGCTAAGTACAATTCTTGGTCGGCGTTGTACTTTGCTTCTGCCAGCAGGACTTGGGGATATTCATCCTCGATCGGCAAATTAAAAATTGTTTGAGCGGCTGCTACTGCATCGATCGTATTTTCCACAAACTTGATACCGCCCGCCCGGCCCCGTCCCCCAGCCCGCACTTGCGATTTGAGTACAACGGGGTAAGGAATTTTCAGTCCTTTGAGGTCGGCGGGATTGTCAATGCGCTGCGACGGCAAAATCGGAATTGCCATCTGGCGAAATAAAGATTTAGCTTGGTACTCTAACAAATCCATTATCAATTACGGGTGACGGGTAGTTGGCAACAAGCAATTCGTCCTAATTGGCAATTCATAATTAATAGATAGTAATTGGTTTTTTGTCAAGTTAAAAGTTAAAAATTCTCGCTTTTATCTTTTAATTTTAGACTTTTGTATGGCCGATTACTTATTCGCTATTACCGCTCGCCGATTACCTATTACCTAAGCTGTTTCAAAGTGTTTTTTTCTCGGAATTGCCAAATTTTACTCTTAGGCTCTGGCGGGGAGATATTTGGCGAGCGTTGGTGTTTTTTTTGTCTCAGAAAATCTTCGGACGTTCGGCCATACTGTGCCGAGATATTTCTGCGAATTGTTTACTTGATGCTATTAACAGCGCCTTGATGGACGGTTTTGACCCATTTGAGCCGCTTGGGCCGTACCGCAATCCGAGCCGTCACAGTCCCTACCAGCAGCCAGTGGAACATATACACAGTACCCCGCAGCGTTTGCAGCAAGGTGAGAAAAACTCGCCTTACGTCCAATTTGGTCTCTTTGCGAGTGCGGCGCAAACCGACAAACATTCCCACCACCGACAAGGTAAGGGTCATAAAAGTTATGGGACTGGCGATCGGCATCCGGCGCAGCGCAATTGACATCACAAAGTCGGGTAGGGCTACTGTGGGTAAGAAATATTGAGATACCCAAAATCCAAATAAATCCCAAGTTTTCCCAGTTCCCATGCGGTTCCGCCAAATTAGCCGCCAGTAGTCAAGATAACGCTGATAGCCACCTTCTGCCCAGCGATTGCGCTGATGCCACAGGGCGCGAGCGTTAGTGACTCCTTCTTCTGACACGGCTGGGAAAGAGAGAAATTCAATGTCCCATCGGTTTAGGTGCAGCCTCACCGTCAAATCCAGGTCGTCGGTAATCGTCTCCTCGTTCCAGCCTCCGCAGCTTTCCAAGGCAGTGCGGCGCATGAATTGGCCGTTACCGCGCAATTCTCCAATGCCGCCGATCGCAATCCGCTGCTGCTGGAAAAAACTGTCGAGAGCCATTTCTGCTTCTTGGCCACGAGTCCAAAAATTTACCGAAGCATTGGCGATGGCTTTTCTGACTTGCACAGCGCCTACCTTTTCTCCTTGGAACACTGGCAGCACCCGGCGCAGCAAATCCGGCGTTACCGTCGCGTCGGCGTCAAATATTCCGACAAATTCCCCGCGAGTCAGCGGCAACACTTGATTCAGGGCTCCCGACTTGCCGCCGCTGGCATTTGCTCCCCTGCGAAATACTTTGAGCTGGGGGTACTTTTTGGTTAGCTGTTCCAATACTAGCGGTGTGCCGTCGCTGCTGTGATCGTCGATCGCCCAAACTTCGTAGCGGTCGATCGGATAATCTACATTGCAGATGGATTCTACGAATCTGGCAATCACCGCTTCCTCATTTTTCGCTGCCACCAGCAGCGACACGTAAGGCCAATCCTCTCGACTTTCATCGGCAAGAGGTGGCAGTGCGGGCTTGGGTTCGGCAAACAAAACTCGAAATGCTTGCATCCACAGCAATCCCGTCAACCCCCACACTACCCACGCACCCCAAGAAATCAAGTGCAGGGCGATCGTGCCGGCCCAAATCGCAGTCAGCACTGCGGCGGCTTTTCCGCGCCGTCCCCGGTACAGATTTTGAGGAAAAGAGGGAGTTCCCGGCACAGACACCGCAACCGGGAGCTCTGCTTTTGTTTCCGCGTCAAACACCTTGTCGCCAATGTCTGGTATAGCAAATACTTTGCTGAGCTTCGAGTGCGAGGTCAAACTCTTGAGCTCTTCTTGAGCTAAATCAGAGATGTCTAAGTTAAGCTCGCTGCGAGCGTCGTTTTCTGGCCAAGAACTCTCCTGCATAGGTTACTTGATTCAACCACCAATAGTTTTTGATTTTAGATATAAGCATCTACTGTATCAGTTTCTGGGCTTTTGTCGAAAGCGGACGGGAGGACAACCAGCGGGTTCGGTGCTTGTACGGCCCTGGTAAACGGGTACTGCATAGAGTATTTGGGTTGACTTTTGCTTGCGATCGACCTGGAATATCTGCTAGTTTTTTCAGGGGATCTAAACTATCTGTTAGTAATAATTGTCTGAGGTGGAAATATGTCTATTCCTCAACTCAAGCCAGCCGATGACAAAGAAGTGAAAGTCTACGCGCCTTTCTGTCAAGAGCCCAGGCGCAAGTTTTTACCGCACGCTATTGCCCTCTACAAGCTCAAAAGCTTGGAGGGAGCAAGAAAAATTGACGGCGGGGACAGCGTGCCGTTTGTCGCTAGTTGGAATATCTCGTCGCTGCCGATCGACTTAACCCGCTGTCGGGTGTTGTTTGACGGCAATGCTGAACTCAGCTACGAAGTGACTATGCAAAGCTCTGAGTTTGTTAGTTGCTTAATTGAGGTTCTCCTGACTTTTCAGCGAACTCGTACCGTCGATTTTTCTAAAACATTTTACCGCAAGCTGATGCGAATGGATGAATAACTTTCACCGCAGCCACACTCCCGAAAGTCGGCAATTGACAATCAAGCAATTTAATCCGGGGCCCCCGGATTGATTCGTGGATCTAGAAAAAAGCTCCTCGCTCCCGATCGCCAGCCCCCGGATTTATCAGTGGGGTTGCTTTCTTCAATTCTTTAATCTAAAATCTAAAATCTAAAATCGATTGACGGGCGCTATAACTGGCGCACCAATAGTGTAACGCCACGACGGCAACATTACATGATTGGTGCGCCAGTCCTATTTGAGAAGTGGAAATAGTAAGGGAGTTGTTGGATCATTCTCAATAATCTTTGGGGATCAGCACTTATCCCCATTGCTAAAGTAAATCTACAGCAGTTTTCAGTTGAGCGTGATACAGATTTCGCGTAGGGATTCAGACAAAGCCTGAGTCCCTACCTGTATTTCATCCAATTGAAAACTGCTGTATTTGTTGTGGGACAAGCCCAAAAGCCTGTTTCGGACATTGGTGCTGTGCGAGTACGCGCGAGCGAAGCTATCGCCGTGAGGCGAATCGCGGCGCCCGATTTCGTTCAACTTTTGCGACTCGGTAGCTGAGAGGAAAGCGCTGTAGATCCGCCCAAGGAAAATCAATCTACAGCCCTTGAACTGCGATCTGCCTAGCATCGCAATCAGCCTTGGGGCTGCCGAAATTGCCGCCAACGCCGCCCGACAATTTATGTATTGAGAAGCTAGAAGCCCGATTCTAAGCAGCTTATTGCTCGCAGTGCCACCGCTCAGTTTTAACGCGGGCGATCGCACTAATAATTAATAACTAATAATTAATAACTAATAATACATATAGCCTTTCTCAGTAACATGAGGTGCTCTCGCGGGCATAGGGCATAGGGCATAGGGCATCAGTTGCGATCGGTGTGTACCTCATTTTATTGAGAACCGCTATATCGATTTTCAATTATATGCAAAACTGCCTATGCAAGCACCGTTTTCTCTTCCTATACAATCCTCTATTTAGCCACTAAAAAAACTATCTTCAACCTTCTAAGTACGCTATTAAGGTAAGGTGAACCATTTTTACCGTGTTATTTTTACTCGATAAAATTCGATGTTAATATCTAAGGTACGCAATCAGAAGGCATAAAAATATTACAATTAAAATCGGTTTTTAAAGGAATTATGGGCGATAAATACTTATCAAAAACTGCTTGTAAAACAAAGAATTTAAAAACTGCTTTCCCAAAATCAAGTAAAAAGAATGGGAAGAAAAGGGTTGCGAACAGGTGAATAAAAAATTTTCGCAAAAAAACACTGTGCCCAAAAGCGACAAAATCGAGTATAATAGTATTGCCAATTTGAGGATCAGTTCAGAAAGACTGTAGAAAAAACTAAATTTATTGAAATAGACAGGTGCAAATTGAGGATTGAAGGCGTACCAAAATTGACTAAATATTTGCTGATCGGTTCCACAAAAGCTTACAGTGGCAAGTCTGCCATCGCCCTAGGGATGGCACTCGGACTCCGGGAAAAAGGACTGGCCGTCGCCTACGGCAAACCTCTGGGAACCTGTTTCAGCTCGCCAGGAGCTGGGATAGAGGACGAAGACGTGCGGTTCGCGGTAGAGACGCTGAATCTCTCAGAAAGTCAGATGCCGTCAACACTGCTTTATTTGGATGAAGAGACGGTTCACAAGCGTTTGCGGGGAGAAGACAAGACAGATTACCGCCAGTCTTTAGCGCAATATTTGCAAGCTCCCAGCGGAGACTTGGCGCTGTTAGAAGGCCCAGCTAATTTGGAGGAAGGCAGTCTGTTTGACTTGTCTTTGGCTCAAATCGCTGAGGCAATTGATGCCTCTGTGCTGTTGGTAGCCCGCCCGATCGATCTGTATGTAGACGATTTGCTGTCGGCTAAACAGCGTTTGGGTTCGCGGTTGCTGGGCGTGGTACTCAATGACGTTCCCTCGGACAAACTCGAATCCGTAACGGCGACTGTGCGGCCTTTTCTGGAGGCTGCGGGTATTCCAGTTTTGGGAATGCTGCCGAGAAGTGCTTTGCTGCGAAGTGTCAGCGTCAAAGAATTGGTGCACCAATTGAAAGCTGATGTGCTCTGCCGTCGAGACCGTTTGGACTTGATGGTGGAAACCTTGACAATTGGCGCGATGAATGTTAGTTCGGCTATGAAGTATTTCCGCAAAGCGAGAAATATGGCGGTGGTGACGGGGGGCGATCGCACGGACATTCAGCTAGCGGCTCTGGAGAGCTCGACTCAGTGCTTAATTTTGACAGGCCACTTGCCTCCTTCTCCCCTAGTGATTGGCAGGGCAGAAGAAATGGAAATTCCGGTTTTGTCTGTTGATTTGGATACCTTAACCACGGTAGAAATTATCGACAGCACCTTTGGCAGCGTGCGCCTGCACGAACCGATCAAGGTGGAATGCGTTACTCAGCTAATGGCAGAACATTTTGACCTTGATGGCATGATGGCATCCTTGGGCCTGAGCGATCGAGTCCATTAAGAAGAGAGCCGGAGCTGAGGGAAGAAGGTATTCGGCAGAGAGAACTTTTTGTTTAAATAAATAAAAAGCCAAAATTCTTAAATTCTCAATTTTTCTTGAATTCTACCTTGAGCTCCGGCTGCCGAATGCCTTCAGACATTCTGCCTTCAGGCGAACTCAAATCTCCCGATCCTCTAGTCTGATCCCGTAAATCAGCAATTCTTAACTTCTTTTTGGCGGCAATGGCTAGTGAGTCTGCTAAAATCCACAACGTAGTTTTATTTAATTTAATAAATTCTTTGAGTCAATCAATTGAGCTACCCAGAGTAGATGATTTTTTACAAGAACTAGCGGCGATCCAGCAAACCAGCTCCAAGCGGCTTGCTCTTTTGGGTTCTCGCCACGTTCCTATTACCCACCAGCAGCTAATTGAGATGCTGAGCTACGCCATAGTTCTGGGAGGCAATCAGCTCATCACTTCTGGCGCTACAGGCACCAATTCAGCAGCAATTCGGGGGGCAATGCGAGCAGATCCTAATCTGCTGACGGTGATTTTGCCACAAAGCATGAGTCGCCAGCCTCGGGAGTCTCGCGAGCAACTCGAACAAGTGATACATTTGGTAGAAAATCCCAAAAATGATAGCTTGTCTCTCCCGGAAGCAAGCGCCATGTGCAATCAGGAGATTATTTCTCGCTGCCAGCAACTGATATGTTTTGCTTTTCACGAAAGCCACACTTTGCTGAAAACTTGCCAGGATGCGGAGGAACAGCGCAAGGTGGTTACTCTGTTCTATTTTGATTGAACTGCGAGGCGGATGATGCTGTTGGGATTACCTGTGTCGGTTATTCTGCTTGATTGTATTGCTGCTGCTGCTGCGCTGGTGTACGCACCGTTTTTGGTGGTTGCGTTCGCCCGCTTGCAGCTAGGCTACGACCAAGCAGCCCCCCGCGCTATGTTTGAGAGGTTGCCTGCTTACGCTCAGCGGGCAACTTGGGCTCACCAAAATTCGTTTGAGACGTTTATGCTGTTTTCAGCGGCGGCTTTGATGGCTTTTGTGACGGGGGTAGATTCGGAACCGGCGGGTTGGGCTGCGATCGCTTTTACGATCGCCCGGTTGTTGTTTTCGGTTTTCTATATTCTGAATGTGCCGCTGGGGCGATCGCTCATGTTTGCGATTAGTTCTTCTTGCACTGTTTCTTTATTCTATTTCAGTTTAATGGCTGTTAACGGCTAATTTTCAGTAGTCATTGGTTATTGGTTATTGGTTATTGGTTATTGGTTATTGGTTAGTTGTTAATCCCCAATGCCCTGTTTTGCCAATGCCCAATGCCCAATGCCCAATGCCCAATGCCCCTTTACCAATTACTAATTTATGGCTGCTAGTTATTCCTTTGATATTGTCAGCGATTTCGATCGGCAAGAATTAGTTAACGCTGTTGACCAAACAACGCGAGAAATTCAAAGCCGCTACGACTTAAAAGATACCAAAACTACCGTAGAATTGGGCGCAGAATCAATTACTGTCAATACGGACAGCGAATTTACTCTCGACGCGATTCACACTGTTTTGCAAACTAAAGCCGCCAAGCGCAATTTGTCTCTGAAAATTTTTGATTATGGGAAAATTGAAGCTGCTAGTGGTACTAGAGTACGCCAAGAAATCAAACTGAAAAAAGGGATTGACCAGGAAGTTGCCAAGAAAATCACTAAATTAATTCGAGATGAGTTTAAAAAGATTCAAGGTTCGATTCAAGGTGATGCAGTGCGCGTTTCGGCTAAGGATAAGGATGATTTGCAGTTGGTGATTCAACGCTTGAAGCAAGAAGATTATCCGATGGCTTTGCAGTTTACCAATTACAGGTAAATTTGATAGTTTTTCGGGACTTCAGTCCTCATCCGTGGTGACGAATCAGGACTAAAGTCCTGACTACAAAGAAGTTTTTATCGACTTAATATTAAATATCTAAACCCGTGACTGTTAAGTCGGGAGGATGTTCGACAACAAACTGGTAATATAACTCTTGCTTTGCTTGCGGCGGCAGAGACATTATCCATTCTAGCAGTCCCATTTCACCTGCTACTATCTTCGGATTAGTGAGAGTAGATCGCACTTTAATTTGTTCATTGCGGCTGACTGGCAATTGCTCTTGTAGTGTCAGGTGTACCTGCACCTGCCGCAGGTTAGTCACACTCAAACGATAGGCGTAACTCATGCGCCGCTGCTGGCCGATCAGTTTTTTATCTACTTGTCTTTCCACTAATTCCCGCTCTATTTTTAACCGTTCATCTATTCCTAAATTAACTTTATATTCTTGCCCGGGGGAAACATTTTCTAACTGCACAGTACCGACAAAAGTGTTGTCGCGAAAGATATTTGCTTTACCGGGAAGCAGAGTTGCACCCGTCAGCGGATTCACAACCACTGCTTGCAAATAGGCAAAACTGACTAAGCGCGGAACTGCAATATATTCAGGTTGAAAGGGATAATTTTCGCTAAAAATAGTCACTTTCTGCCTCGAACTGTCGCTGGGAATATTGGTATTTCCGGCTATTTGAAAAGAGACTGTGCCGCCTTCTCTGGATACTTGAGCTGTTGCTATTTCAGCTTCTATGCGCCGTCCTCCACCGCGGAATGAATTGCCTGCATAACCTTCTTCTAGGATCTCTTCTAGGTCAAATAAATCATCCTCTGACGAGCCCCGACCAGCGGGTTCCTTTAACTCGAATATCTCGATATACCAAGGCTTTAGTTGTGGTGGGAGACTTCCCAATCCGGGTTTTGCTGTAGATAATGTCAGCGCTACTCCTGTCCAATCTTCGCCTGTATTTTGTTTGACATCGGCTAGGTAATGGAGATTAATTTGGTTGTTGGTGGTATTGACTCGCAAGTCGTAAATGGGAGTCCAAGATGCTCGCTTTACTACATAGGAAAGTTCGAGATCAAAGTTGCCGCTGCCGCTTGGTTCTATGGCGACAATGATTTTAAAACTTTGCTGGGAATGGGGAGTCTTTACTTGTTGTAACTGGTGCTGTAAAGCTTGTATTTGATTGTCTAATTCGTGCTGTTGTCTTTCGTGCTGCGCGATCGCACTTACATATTTTAGGTAATTAGTTCCTAAAAAATTGAGCATTTCGCCAGTTTCGTTTAAACCTACCTGCTGTTTGGCGATGCTGCTGGAAAAGAAACCGACGCTTTTTTCGCTTAAATCTTCGACAAATTTGAGTTGAATTCTTCGGGCAACTAACTTGTCTTTTATTGCCCGTTTTTGGGTTTCTAATTCTTGGATTTGTTGGGTGAATTCGGCGATGCCATCCGCTACAGGTTCCCTGCTAAACACTCTGTCGCTGCGTACTCCCAGCAATCGCACAGCAACTGTACCCGCACCCGTAGCCCTGACTGACTCTGTTTCGAGGGTTGCGGGGAGAGATACGATCGCCAATTCTCGCTCGTTTCCCGTCAGAGATACCGTACCACGGCGCGTCACCAAAGCGCGATCGGTGTAAACTGTAACTTCGGATATGCTAGTATTTAGTATTTTAATCGTATCAGAATTAAGTATTTCTGAGTCAGTCATTGCCAGTTGCTCCTATTTAATAACCGTTTAGTCGATCGAGCATTTTTCAAAGTAGTTTATTAATCAAACTCAGAAGTTATTGGATTATCTACAGCGGGGGATGGCGGGTTTACGAGCTCATTAGTTTTATACATTGATGGTTGGTCAAACCCGCCCCTACAGTTTGATCTTCAAAATGCTAGCGCGGGGGTGGGCAGGTTTATGAGATCGTTAATGTTAGGCATTAATAGTTGATAAAACCCGCCCCAACGGTTAATTTTAGCTCAGTGGTTCGATTCCTGCCAAATCCAAAATTTGAGGAATTAAATCTTCTCGTTTGACGGCCATCATGTGAACTCCTTGACAAATCTGCCGCGCTAGCTTGACTTGTTCGGCAGCAATTTTTATGCCTTCCTGCAAGGGTTCTGGAGCTTTAGCCAAACGGTCGATCGTCTCTTGCGGAATGTGAACTCCCGGCACGTATTTTTTAATAAATTCAGCATTTTTAGCTGATTTAAACAAAAATATTCCTGCTAAAACTGGCTTGTTACAGCCCGCAGCCACGTGGTGCATAAACTTATCCAAAACTTCAAAATCTGTAATCAATTGACTCTGAAAAAACTGTGCTCCAGCCTCTACTTTTTTCTCAAATCTACTTTGCAAACCAGACCAACTGGGGCATTGCGGATCGACGGCAGCACCAACAAATAAATCGGTAAAGCCGTCTGTTAAAGGTTTGTCATTCCAGTCTTTGCCGCCATTCATTTTTTGGATGACTTGTAACAGTCGTACTGATTCCAAGTCGAATACACTTTTTGCTTTCGGATGGTCGCCGGCTTTCACGGGATCGCCTGTAAGTGCTAATACATTGCGAATGCCTAAAGCGTGGGCTCCCATGAGATCGGCTTGCAGGCCAATTTGATTGCGATCGCGACAAGCAACTTGACAAATTGGCTCAATTCCGTGCTGCACTAAAATCGCCGAAACTGCTAGGGGGCACATTCGCAAAACTGCGCGACTCCCGTCTGTGACATTAAGGGCGTGCACTCTGTTTTTGAGGCGTTCAGCCATTTGAATTGTGTGAGTTATGTCGCCGCCTTTTGGGGGGGCAACTTCGGCGGTAATTATAAATTCTCCGGGGGTGGTGCAGGCTGTGCGAAAACGGTTCATGATTATTTGTCTGTTATGGGTCATTGGTGACAAGTTAAGACTTAATTGCATTTGTCAATCAGTAATATTACTCAAAAAACTGCTTTTTTAGGAGTGGAAAATTCACGATTTGAGAGAAAGTAGGTATAAATATCACCCTCGGCATGATTCCTCAACCGCCCAAATCTCAGTTTTATGCCCAAAATCCGAGTAAATGTTGAGTATAATTGCTGATTGACAAATCCTTTCTTAGCTTAACTTGTTACCAATGGTTATGGGTTATTTGTTATTTGACAGTTGACAGTTGACAGTTGTTAGTTGACAGTTGGCAGTTGTTAGTGGGTAGTTGGCAGTGGTCATTCTTAACCAGTAACCAATAACAACTAACCACAAACCACTAAACAGGTAAAGAATAACCGAAAGCTGTCTTAACCTTAGTTAGAGTTTGATTAGCAATAGCTTCTGCTTGTTCTCTTCCGCGACGTAGTACAGACTCTAAATATCCCCGATCGTCCATTATTTCCTTGTATTTATCCTGAATTGGTTTGAGGGCATTAATTGTCGTCTCTGTCAGCAAGGGTTTAAAATCTCCCCAACCCATGTTTTCACACTCCGCTGCTACTTCTTCTTTAGATTTGCCGGAAAGCAGGAGATAAAGTGTCAGCAAATTTCTAGCTTCGGGGCGATCGGGGTCGTCAAAAGTCAAACCGCGCACGGCATCTGTCTTGCAGCGCTTGATTTTTTTTGCGATCGTATCTGGCGAATCCAATAAATTAATTCGACTTTGTTCGGAAGGGTCAGATTTCGACATTTTGCGCGTACCATCTGTCAAACTCATCACCCTCGCACCGTCAGTCCGAATTAACGGTTCGGGAAGTTTCAATACTGGCTTTTCGGGTGTGCCGAATTGGTGATTTAATCTGATGACTATATCGCGAGTGAGTTCCAAATGCTGTTTTTGGTCTTCTCCCACTGGCACTTTGTCGGCATCGTAAAGCAAAATGTCTGCTGCCATTAACACGGGATAATTTAGCAAACCAGCGTTGACATTTTCGCCTTGTTTAACTGCTTTTTCTTTAAACTGAATCATATCTTCGAGCCAGTTAATCGGCGTAATACAGTTGAGCAGCCATGCTAGTTCTGTGTGCGCCGAGACGTGGGATTGCACGAAAATAGTAGAATATTCTAAATCGATGCCGCAAGCTAAATAGAGTGCGGCGATCGTGTAAGTGTCGGAGGCTAGAGTTGCTGGATTGTGCGGTGCGGTAATTGCGTGCAAATCGACTACGCAGAAGTAATTTTCGTACTGACTTTGATTTTCTACCCAGTTGCGAATGGCACCGAGATAATTGCCGAGGTGAAGATTGCCGGTTGGCTGAACTCCCGAAAGAACGCGCTGTTTGCCCATGAGGAAAGAATAGAATTGAACTCACATTTCTATATTGACACGTTATTTTGATTTAAGATACTCTTGGTTGAAATTCGAGCGATCGGCAACGATCTAAATCCCAGCCTTAAAAAGCTCGCTGTCAAGTGTCAACTGTCAACTGTTTTTCGGTTTAGTGCGCCACCAAGTGATGCCGGCTGCGAAAAGAGCGATCGCAAAACTCAAGGCAAACGAAAATAGAAAGGGATGCCATTGCATTAAAATTGGGATTTGATGGTTTTGCACTGTCTGGAATACTTTGTCTGTGCCGCTGGAGGCTGCGATGCCGCCGGCTGCTAAACCGACGCCGATCGCCTGTACTGTGCTTTCTAGGCGATCTTCCCGATTTTTCTCTGCTATCTCGCTGTTGCGGAGTGCGATTTGGTTGGTGCGATCGCTCCTGGCTTGTTCTATTTCTACTATGCCGCGAATTGAGGCGATCGCCTGTTCGATTAAGCTTGTTCCGTGTCGGAAATATCCTAAGTCTCCGGCAATTTGCGATCGCATATAAGGAGCCGTTTTTCTACTGAAGTTATTTAATATTGATAGTTCTTCCTTATCAATTACTAGTATATCACAAATTTTCGACAAAATGTCAGTGTAATTGTTAAGATTTAGCGCAATTGTATTGTCATAATCTTCGAGTTTCCGCAGCAGGCGAGTATAAGTTACTGCTTTGCTGAAGAGTTGCTTTAACTGTTCTTGAAATTCCTGCAATTGGGCGGAAGTTAATACAGTCCCTCTGGAAAATTGAGCCTGCAAAATCTCCATATTTTTCTCAATGATGCGGTATTCGCGATCGAGTTCGCGGTAAATCTGGCGGCTGTCTTGAAAAGCTTTGATAATTTTGTTGCGGTGAAATAGTAGGTCGAGTATTTCTTCCTGGGAAGTGTTAAAATCCTTGTCAGTTTGTTTGTCAGCCAGCAGCCAGACAAGCAGGTGGCGGTAATTCGCAATATCGCTAATTGTACCGTACTCAAAAATCGGACTACCAAATAATTTACCTGAACGATAAAATACAGGCGGCGAGTCACCTTGGAATAAAGCATCGCGACATTTATCGGCGAGGAGTTTGAGGGAATCTAAATTATCTGAAGAGTTTTCGGGAAGCCCGGTGGTAATTAGGAGAGTTTGACCTAAAAAATTGTCATCCCCGTTGATGAGTAAGGCTCGATTTGGGTTGAATTGCTGGATGAAATCGACATCTAGATTAGCAGCAGTGCCGTCTTCCGGGCAACCTATATTTAAGCATAAAGCATAGCTATCTTGAATTTGTAGCGGTTGGGCAAAACCTTCTATAGGTGGATTGCTGTTGAATTCCAGTAAGACATTTGGCAATAAATCCTCGCGGTAACTGTGGGAATCTTGGGGAAAAACTAGATTGGGTGTTACCCTTTCATTGGTGAAGTTGGCGAGGATATTGTCGCAGTGTTTCCACAGAGGATTATTGCTGCCCTTACTGTCATTTTGCAGTTGGAAAGCGTATAAATAGACATTGGGGGCAGAAATTTTGTCACTCATGTTGTTGGCGCGGTGGCTAAGAATTGGGGCGGTGTTTTCTGAGGTTTTCGGGTAATTCTGGATAGCGGTTTGATAGTTTTGGGTCTTGTGCTTCTTTTTTTGTGGGTTCTGGTTTTAGTTTTCTATTAATAATTGAACGGAGGGTATCTCTGATTTTAGGATATTTTTTGCACCATGTCCCAATAGTATCCGCTACTTCCTCATCAGATTCATCAACCATCTGAGAGATCGTCTGGTTGAGGTTTGCTAAATCTTCTACTGCACCCACCTCCTCAAATACTTCTGGTTGAGTCTCAAAGATTTGCAGAAATGCGGATATATAACGTTGGTCATCATTCATGGCCTATCTTCTCTTTTGTTAATTGAATCTGGTAATTTTTAGGAGTATTGTCTCCATCGTAACTCTATGATATCATTGGAGACAATTCAATGTCAATTTTTTCAGGAGTGGCAAGCATTGACATCAAGCGATCAAGTAATTCAAGGTGCGGGGTTCACTATCAAATCCAGTAAATTCGACTTCTTTTTTGGTCGCGTCACCTCTACTCCCACAAATACTAGGCGGTCTTTAGATAATTTAAGAGATTTGAGAACACTAGGCATTGACGAAGCATCTGGGGGCAAAGAAAAGCTATTAGAAATATTTGCCGAAGGATTAAATGCACCAGAAGTTGAAGGCGATCGAAAAATTAACGAATATGGCGCAAACATTTCTCGTAAAGTAGAATTGAGAGGAGGAGAAAAACCGGGGGCGATTGTGGTTCGATATTTTTATCCTGAAGGCGACTTGGATGTAAATCCTCAAATCACTTCAATTGTACCGTTAATTTATCAATAACCAGCTACCATGAAAATTGAAACTATTAGCAAATCAGAATTCGACAAAATTCCTGGGATTAGGCAAATCATTTGTCACGAATATGCTCAAACATTTGCTTGCCTTGATTTGGGGGAAGTTTTGGGATGTTATGGGCTGAGTTGGCGGAGTCAATTAGTTGAGTTAAGCATTGAGCATTCTCACGATAAAAAGATGCTATGGATGGGAATTGAACAGCAGTTAGTAGCTATTTGCCTGCAAAGCGGTCGCATTTGTCTGGCGATGCCTCTGACGGCTAACTTAATTCAGATGGCAATTGTCCGGGAAGTTGCTGCTGTTTTGACTGAAAATGAGATATTATTATTTAATCCGAATGGTTCCCTCAGATTTAATCGCGGATTGCCAGATGTTCCCGAACAATTTTCGGCGATCGATGATAACTTAGTCATTGAATTAATGGAGGGCGATCGCTTCAGCTTAAATTTGCAAACGGGACAATTCAGAAAATTAGTTGAAGAGGTTTTAAGTTCATAAAATCACCTATTTCGATAAATTTGTAGGGGCGGGTTCGCCGATGTTTTGGAATCAAACCAACCAACTAATAAACCCGCCCCCACCCACGATGCCGGGGCGGGTTTTTGAGATTTACGGTGTGGTTTCACAGACAGTCGCGAACCCGCCCCTACAGCAATTATATCTATTTTTTACAATATCAAATCCCCAATTTTAACAAATTTGTAGGGGCGGGTTCGCCGAGATTTATAAATCAAACCAACCAACTAATAAACCCGCCCCCACTCATGCAAAAACCCTTTGGCTTATTGTCCAACGGCACAAAAAGCCGCCCAGTATACAGGGGATTGGCAAGGGCGATCGTCATCATCGTAATCGCGTTTATAATTCTTTTGAATCCTGTTTTTACTTTCACTATCCAGTAACTTTGAACGCTCGGCCCAATCTACCAAATCTTGCACCGTTGCATCCCGCAGCCACATTTGAGACTCCCGCAAAGCAATCGCCACAGGCGGGCGAGTTTCAGACAGCAAAAGTTCGTAAAACTTAATCATCAAAATCGCGGTAGATACATCATTCACCGTCCACAAAGTGCTAATTATACTCGTTGCCCCGGCATATAAAAAACCGCTAGGCAATCCGATATACTCATCAGTGCTATTTCTAATATCCGTTAACCCTGTTTCGCAGGCGGAAAGCGTAACTAAACTGCACTTACTCAGCGGCAAATCAAAGATTTCTTCCAGCGTCAGACATTTTTTAATGTCCAACAATTCGTCTTGGGGAGAACGAATATAACTTTTGTTTTCGGAGTCAGTACCATCGGTGGCAGTTTTTGCCCCAGCTAAGATTAAAGCTGATTTCCGGGGATTGGAAAAATCGAAAAAGCCGTGACAGGAAAAGTGGGCGATGTCGGCATTGTGCAACGCTTCAAGCTGTTGCTGCAATCCTGTCTTACTTGCCTTTTCCCGAATCAAAACTTTGGCAGGATTAAAGGATTTGGCAATTGCTTCAACTTCGATGTCGGTGAAGTCTAAATCTGCTGTCGGGTTTTGAATGGCAAACAATCTTGTGGGTGATGACTCTTCCCCAGTCGGATTTACCCGCTGAGATAATTGTAATAGCTGACAACTGGGAGTATATCTCACACCGCCTGGGAAAAGTTCGAGGAGACTGCCAGTTTCTTCTACATTTTGTCTTAGCCTTCGGCTGCTTAAGGCGTGAAGCGGGAATAAGTGCAAATATCGGAAGGGAACTAATATCAAGCGCTGGCAGTTTTCGGGGAGTATAGAAATTATTTCATCAATGTGCAATATTTCAGCTAATTTTTCCAGGCGGGTTTCTAGCTGATTTATCCAGTTATCAGGGTGATTGATATAGTCGTCGATATACTCCTGCTGAAACTTCTCTAATGCTTCCAAGTCTTGATATGAAGAGTGTCCGAGAATTGGTTGAGGGGACTCGCGGGTGATAATAAAAACTTTAAACCCGTTAAAGGTGATGTACCATTCCAAAATTGCCTCATCTTCACGTAACAGACTGCGAATTTCTTGAAAACTAATCCGCTGTACATTTTGCGGGAGACTGCGAGATTTGTGAAACAATTCTACTAGGTTTCTGGTTTTGCTGCGTTCGATGTATTCTAGGGCGGCGGTTTTGTTTTCCATGTCTAGGCAAACTTTTACCATTTGCTGATAAAGTTTATTCCATTCTTCAGCTAATTTCTGTCTGTCAGCTTCGCCGCCGATAATGATTTCACTCCGCATTGATTCGACTGTCTCAATGACAGCATTAAAGGTATTGTAAGCTGCTGGGAGTTGGTAATTATCTCGGTAGGCAAGTCCGAGATTAAATAAGGTTTCAGCATGATTTATCGGAAATGCCTCGCGGGTGTAAATTGACAAAGCTGCTTGATAAGCGGAAATCGCCATTTCTAGATTGTCCGCTTTTTTCCCTCTGATTCTGTTGCGGTAGGCATTTGCCAAATTATTTTGACTCCTTGCCCATTCAAAGGGAAATGCCTCGCGGGTGTAAACCTCCAATGATTCCTGATAAGTAACGATCGCTATTTCGAGATTCTCCGCTTTTTCGCCTATGATTCTGTAGAGGTAGGCATTCGCCAAATTATTTTGAGTCATTGCCCATTTAAAGGGAAATGCCTTGCGGGTGTAAACCTCCAATGATTCCCGATCAAATGCGATCACTTTTTCCAGATTCTCCACTTTTTTCCCTCTGATTCTGTCGCGGTAGGCATTCGCCAAATTATTTTTAGTCCCCGCCCAATCTTCAGGATATTCCTCGCGAGTGTAAACTTGTAACGATGCTTGATAAGTGGCAATCGCTTTTTCGAGATTCTCCGCTTTTTTCCCTCTGATTCTGTACAGGTAGGCAATCCCCAAATTATTTTGAGTTTCTGCCCAATTCTCAGCATATTCTTGACGGGTAAAAACTGTCATGGCAACTTCATAACCTGCAATTGCAATTTCCAAATTACTCGCCCTGCTGCCTAAAGAAAAGTCCGCGATTGCATTACTAAAATTCCCAACGACTCCTATTATATAAATTTGTTTTTTTTTATCTAACTTTGGCAAAGTTTCCCTCGCCCAATTTTGCAAAACCGCAGCAAAATTATCATTGATTAAGTTTAGATTATCCCGCACCAGGGCATAAATTACAGTACGGTCGCCATTGCTATCTTGCGTTTTCTGCAACACTTCCATTAGGAATTCAATATAACTGTAAGGTGAGGATTTCTCTAGCATCGTATTGCTATAACTACCCAGGAGATGCCCTGCAAGAGTCATTAAAGAATTAGCATCATCCAGGTTGTTAAAAGTTCTAAGATTGTTTGCTTCATCTAACATTACCTGCACCAACCCTGTATCAACTAACTCGGAGTTTGCCTCCAAAATTTGGACTTCTTCCCCGTTGGGGCAATTCAGTAGCGATTCAATCAGATTGAGATAGCCTTGGTGGCGCGCTTCGTTCATTGCTGACAACCCATGTTTTTAGAATTTTACATTCTTTGTCGGGGAAAAACAAGGGGAAAACCCGACTTGCTGAATCGTCTGGAGTCGTTGGAGTGTGCGTCATAAGCTGCTACGCCACTATGTCGTATAATATAGATACAAGATAAGTAAGCGATCGCAATAATGAATCTATTCGGAATGGGCCCGGTCTCATTCAAAAAAATCTCGATGATTTGCGATGGGGCAAAAAACAAGAGGAAACTAAAATGATTTCACAAACTTTAGTAGAAATTGAACGTTCTATTAGTTCCCTGTCGATAGAAGAACAACTTTGGCTGCTGGAACGTATCGCTTGCCGAGTGCGGGAGAAAACTTACATAGCTAATAAACTCGCTAATGCTAAATACCTGGAAGCAGAGATAGCAGAGATGGCCAACGATCCAGATATTCAAGTTGAGATTGCTGCGATCGATCGAGAGTTTATTGTGGCAGAAATGGATGGTTTACAAGCACTATGAGCATTCAGCGAGGGAAAATTTATTTTGTCAATCTTAACCCAGTTCATGGAAGAGAACAAGCTGGAATGCGACCTGTTTTGGTGCTTTCGATTGATACTATTAACCAGTCACCCTTAGTTGTTACTGTCATTCTCGGCACTAAAGGAACTAATATTCACCGCGAATATAGAACAAATGTGCGTGTTTCTGCGTCTGAAAGTGGTTTGCAAATAGAAACAGTTTTCCTCTGTTTTCAGATTCGATCTTTGGATCGAGAGCGATTTCCTACTGATTCTGCAGGGGAACTTTCCGCAGAAAAGATGTTAGAAGTTGAATCGGCGGT
This sequence comes from Microcoleus sp. B7-D4, assembly GCF_036705125.1. NCBI lineage: Bacteria > Bacillati > Cyanobacteriota > Cyanophyceae > Oscillatoriales > Microcoleaceae > Microcoleus > Microcoleus sp. B7-D4. Next base: position 20,185 of record NZ_JAUBTT010000012.1, on the reverse strand, counting down.
TCGTTACTGTTTAGGTTTATAAAAGTTTGGAGTGTTTAATTAATATTAACGATCGCATTTTCAGCATTGGTATTTAGGATGACGGCAGAGTTCCAATCAGATTTTGATCTAATTCGATAAATTGTTCAGCACAGTTAATTTGTTCCGCTAAAAATGCCTCAGCAATGTAAAACATAGCATAATAAGCGCGAGCAGCGGCATAGCCGGGAAAGCCATTATCTAACAGTAATTTTGCCGCACTGATGCTTTCGCGAGATTTCTGGATTAATTCTAATTGTTCGGGTTTCATAAAGCTATTCCCTCTTTACGAATGTTCCTCAATAAAGGCCCGTTGTAGTGCAAAAACCGATTTTCGTCCATAAACAAACAGCTAATCACTTCATCATTTTGGAGAGACAAGTCTGCCCGAATATGGCTGATTCTTTTGATTTCTTCGCCGGGATTGACTTGCCCTTTGAGAACTACCAAAACATCAATATCTGAGTCGGGATCTGCGTCGCCCCGCGCTTGGGAACCGTAGAGTACCATTTGGGTGAGACGATCGCCGTAAAGTTGCTCGAAGTGCGATCGCAATTCAGTTAAAATGGTCTTGAGTTTATCGTTGATTTTCATATTTGCGATCGATGTTATGTATTTAGTATATATCTAACTATACTCGGCGGTTGAAACCGCGTCTACACAAACAAAACCCGCCTTCGCGGGTTGAAGAGTGTGCGGTTTCAACCGCCGTCTCAAAATAACTAATGACTAATCACAAATCTGTCAGCAACCTGGCTTTCCGCAAAACAAATGTCAGAACAGTTTCTTCGCCGGTAATAATATCGGCTCTGCCTTCCATTCCCGATTGAATCGAATACTGGCGGGGAACATTAGCCTGGGAGTTTCCGAAGAATTGGCCGTTGGCGGATTTGAGTTTTGTTAAATAAGTTTGTTCGGGCTTAATTGCCACTTCGTAATAAGCTGTACCTAAATTATTAGTGGGATTTTGAGGGGCGATCGCATCTGGGGCGATTTCGCTGACAGTTCCTTTTAATGTGCCGTAATCGGGGAAAGGCAAAGCTGAAATCCTGATCTGTACGGGTTGGCCGATTTGGATGCGGGCGATGTCTTGGGATGTCACCTTGGCTTTGACTACCAGGGGTACGTCGCTGGGGACGATTTGGGCGATCGCGCTGCCGGCTTGTACGGTTTGACCAGTATTTCGTACTTCCAATCTGAGAATTGTACCATCAGCGGGCGCGCGGATCACGCTATTTTCGAGTTTTAAGTCAATTTGATTTAGTTCTTTTTTAGCTTGAATCAATTGTTGTTGAAGAGACGATCGCTTAACGAGCAAAACCCGCCGACTTCTGCCCAGTCTTTCGGCGACATCTGGCAGCGATGTGGCAAATTTTACTAAAGCGGCTTCGATTAATTCCTGTTGGGCGGAAGTTTCACTTTGGATGTTTTTAAATTGGGCGCTGGCCAAAATTTGATTTTCTAAGTCGCGCAGTTGCTGGTTGATTTGCTGTGCTGCTGTTTGAGACTGATTAATTATTTCTTGTAACTGCTTTTTTTGGTCGCCCAAACGCGAAGCGTCTACAACTGCGATCGCATCTCCTTCTTTTATTGTCTGATTTTCGCTGACAGCAATGCTTTCGACGGTTCCTTCGGTTGCTGCTTGCACGACGCGCACTTCTCCGGCTGGACGGACGATCGCATCTGCTTTGACTGTAGCGCTGTATTTGGTGACGCTAGCGAGGGCGATCGCCCCGCCAAAGGTCGCCACCATCAAAATGCCCCCCAAAGTCGTCCAGCGGCTGACAGGGGGCAAAAACTGGTCGTTATCAAAGGTTTCAGTGGGTGTGGCTTCGGGAGTGAGAGACATGGCGGCAAGGGGGAGAGGGGAATAGTTTGGAGTTTTGAGTTTTGAGTTGGGGGAGAGGGAGAGCTCAATCGCTGATTTCTTTTGTCACTTTTACGATCGGCTTTCCGGAAACCAAGCATAGGTTTAGAAGTCTAAATCAAAATTCACAGGGTAAAGGTAAAAATCCGCACAGCTTTGCCGTTCCCACCCACAAACTTCGCCAAATATCAAGAGGAGTGAAGCCAGCGGGCCACTGTCATTCAATTTTAGATTTTAGATTTTAGATTTTGGATTGACTTGCGCGAGATAAATGCGGGGGCAATAAGTGATTTTCGATTTTAGATTTTGGATTGATTCCACGGATAAATCACGTGGCGGGTACCACCTTTGAAATTCGTGGTCATGAAATACGGCGTTTCCGCAAAGAGTTTTGGCACTGTTACCGGGTTTTTCCTGTATGCGTAGGTAGTAAGTAAGTACATAGGTATTAATAGGAGTTATTTATGTCAGAAAATCAACAAGGTTCACTCTTCATCGAAGTAACCGATCGAGAATCTGCTACTGTCAACGGTGGCAGCATTACCAGCAGTGTTAGTGGTTCTAAAAGCAACAGCGAGACGGATAACAGCAGCAGCTATGGCCTGAATATGCTGTTTTTCCTGCCGCAGCCTAACCAGCTTTATCTGTACGATCCGAGCCGCGCTCGCACTTACAAAACCCTAGTGGTTTAGATAGCTGAGTCAAGTTGTGCGATCGAGTAAATTTTCAAAATTTATCGGTAATATTCCGGAAGCCGCACAGCACTACCAGAAGTATTAGTCAGTATTTACACGAGGCTCTAGAAATTAAATAATATTTCTAGTTTCCCTTCAATTTTATTAACTTAAACGGAGTCAAATCATGCAAGAAACAAAGGACGATTCACTGTTTGCTGAACTCACCCCTGAAGAATCAGCTAGCGTCAACGGCGGTCACTATACTAATCGATACAATTGTCAGCGGCAGCGGCGCAGTTGGGTCGTGTACCGCCGGAATTGCGACGGTTCATACAGAAGAGTAGTCCGCTACGCCTACTACTAAAATTTAGTGCTAGTCTATTCAGATATATAACTGTGGAATCGAGAAAGCACCCATAACTTTAGGGGTGCTTTTTGCTGATTGGGTACTCGGTGAAGAGTAATGTTCATTAGGCTCTACTCATTATTTATTTTGCCAAATGTTAAAGAACATTCCTTTTATCCGAGAAATGCCATTATTCGGACAAGTCAACAGGTTTATGAAATATCAGTAGGAGTTCTTTATGTCCGAAAATCAACAACATTCACTCTTCACCGAACTAACCGATCGAGAATCTGCTACTGTCAGCGGTGGCAGGATTACCAGCGGTGTCAGTGGCGCTAACAGCAACAGCGAGACTGATAACAGCAGCTATGGCCTGAATATGCTGTTTTTCCTGCCGCAGCCTAGCCAGCTTTATCTGTACGATCCGAGCCGCGATCGCCCTTACAAAACCCTAGTGGTTTAGATAGCTGAGTCAAGTTGTGCTATCGAGTAAACTTTCAAAATTTATCGGTAATATTCCGGAAGCCGCACAGCACTACCAGAAGTATTAGTCAGTATTTACACGAGGCTCTAGAAATTAAATAATATTTCTAGTTTCCCTTCAATTTTATTAACTTAAACGGAGTCAAATCATGCAAGAAACAAAGGACGATTCACTGTTTGCTGAACTCACCCCTGAAGAATCAGCTAGCGTCAACGGCGGTCACTATACTAATCGATACAATTGTCAGCGGCAGCGGCGCAGTTGGGTCGTGTACCGCCGGAATTGCGACGGTTCATACAGAAGAGTAGTCCGCTACGCCTACTACTAAAGTTTAGTGCTAGTCAATTCAGATATATAACTGTGGAATCGAGAAAGCACCCATAACTTTATGGGTGCTTTTTGCTGATTTGGTAGTTGGTGATGAGTAATCTTCTTTATGCTCTACCATTATTCATTTTGCAAAATGTTAAAGAACATCCCTTTGATCGGCAAAATGCCATTATTCGGACAAGTTAACAGGTTTAAGAAATATCAGGTTGTTCTCCAGCAGAGCGAAGAAGATTGCGGGGCGGCTTGTTTGGCTTCGATCGCGAAATTTTACGGACAAAATTTTACTATTAGCCGCTTGCGAGAATGTGCGGGCACCGGCCAAAAAGGGACGACTCTGCTGGGCTTGAAACAAGGTGCTGAGGCGATCGGCTTTAATGCTCGATCGGTGCGAGCAGCGGCTGCTATTTTAGACAAGCTCGATGATGCCCCTCTACCGATGATTATTCACTGGAGCGGCTATCACTGGGTTGTTTTGTACGGCAAACAGGGCAACAAATATGCGATCGGCGATCCGGCTGTCGGTATGCGCTATGTTTCTAAAGCAGAATTAGCAGCAGCTTGGACAGATTGGCTGTGCTTGCTAGTAGAACCCGATGCTGAGCGGTTTTTTGCGGCCGCAGAGGGCCAACCGCCCGCCAATTCCTTACAAAAATGGATGCGCCGGATTGGGATTTACCGCCCGATTTTAATGGAAGCATTTTTGCTGAATATGGTGTTGGGTTTGCTGTCGATTTCTTCGCCTTTTCTCGTTCAACTGCTCACTGACGACATCCTGGTGCGGGGCGACAGACAACTCCTGGCGAGTGTGGCGATCGCAGTTATAGTTATGAACCTTTTTAGCAGCAGTTTAGGATTGGTAGAGTCGAACTTAATTGCTCAGTTTTCCCAGCGTTTAGAATTGGGATTGGTGATGGAATTCGCGCGCAAATTCCTGCGATTGCCTTTGAGCTTTTACGAAACCAGACGCAGTGGCGAAATTGTCAGTAGATTACAAGATATCCAAGAAATCAATAAATTAGTTTCTCAAGTCGCTATCAGCTTGCCTAGTCAATTTTTTATCGCTGTAGTTTCTTTTATTTTTATGTTATTTTACAGCAAGGAACTGACTTTAGCCGCTACAGCTATAGCTCTGTTAATGACTGCCTCTACAGTGGTATTTTTGCCCGTATTGCAGCAAAAAACGCGCAGTTTATTTGTGCTGGAAGCAGAAACTCAAGGCGTTTTAGTAGAAACTTTTAAAGGCGCGCTGACTGTCAAAACTACTAGCAGCGGTCAGCAACTTTGGGAAGAATTTCAAACCCGCTTCGGTCGCTTAGCCAAGCTCACTTTTCGCACTACACAGATTGGCATTCTCAACAATATATTTTCAGGTTTTGTTGCCTCTGCTGGCAGCATTACTCTGCTGTGGCTTGGTAGCGGTTTGGTGATTGACAAGGTATTGAGTATAGGTCAGTTGCTAGCGTTTATTAGCATGAATCAAAACGTTACTACTTGGGTGAATTCGCTAGTAGGATTTACTGATGAAATGACTCGCGTGCAGACAGCAACTCAACGGCTGTCGGAAGTCATCGATGCTGAACCGGAAACTAAAGACGATACGAATAAACCTTTTGTAACTATTCAGGGGCGCGACGGTATTGTTTGCAAGAGTGTTAATTTTCACTACCCCGGCAGACTTGATTTGCTGGAAAATTTTTCTGTCACCTTTCCCGGCGGTCAAGCAATTGCTTTAATTGGTTATTCTGGCTGCGGAAAAAGTACGCTAGCAAAAGTAATTGCTGGTCTGTACCCGCTGCAATCTGGTAATATTAGAATTGGCGATTACAACTTGCAGGATTTGTCTCTCGACAGTCTCAGACAGCAGGTGGTTCTTGTTCCTCAAGAAGCGCATTTTTGGAGCCGTTCGATTATGGAAAATTTTCGATTAGGCAGTCCAGATATCAGCTTTGAACAGATTGTGAAAGCTTGCAAAATTGCGGGGGCGGATGAATTTATCAGCCAATTGCCTGATAAATATCAAACAGTTTTAGGGGAGTTTGGAGCGAATATTTCTGGCGGACAAAGACAAAGATTGGCGATCGCCCGCGCCATTCTCAACAACCCGCCTGTATTGATTTTAGACGAATCTACCGCAGGGCTTGACCCCGCAAGCGAAGCGGAAGTCTTAGAAAATTTGTTGATGTATCGACACGGGAAAACGACGATTTTTATCAGTCACAGGCCGCGAGTGATCGATCGCGCCGATTGGATTATCATGTTAGAACGCGGTCGGTTGAAAATGCAAGGCTCGGCTGCAAAATTGCGAGCGATTCCAGGAGACCATTTAGAGTTTTTGCATCCTTGAGCGAGTGAGAACTTATTAAATCCCCGACTTCTTGAAGAAGTCGGGGATTTGAGTATTCTGTTGTCCTAAATCAATCTGACATATACCATTGTGTAATCCAGTCATCCACCTCAGCCGTGCGAGGATTACGCACACAGATTGCTTGAGTCATGGGATGAAACTCTGCCTTCCTAGGGCATTATCCTTTCAGCAAAGCGATATTCTTTGCCTTCCTTAAATGCGGTAAAACTTTGCCCGTCAGGGCTAAACATTACAGAGAAACTATCTGTATCACCATTTTCGTGCATCACTATACGAACTTCAATTGATCGTGCCCTAACATTGCTTTTTTTCCAAACACCCCGCCACAAATTACTTGCACTCACAGTTCCGTCGGCGGAAAATCTCCAGGGAACTGGATGGTAAAATCCAGGTTCTACCCCCACTCGCCACAGGGTGTTGTTCACCATGGAAAATATTTCGTTCACATCAGAAGAGTCTCTAGTCGAGGATGGGGGTGAGTCATTAGCTTGTGGTAGCGAAACTCTGGGTTCTGATGCAGACAAAGAGCCAACGTTTTTCCCTATGTATCTAGTCATAGGAGCTTGTTGAGGCACAATCAGTGTTCCAAGCGATGCCATGATTCCAAAAATGACTAGGCTGCCAAATATAACCTTTGTTGGTTGGGAATTTGTGAAATTCAACGCTTTTCCAAGGATACCGTTTTCACGACCAATGTCAATTGGCTGAAGTTCCTTCAACGCAATAGCGGCATTAGGATAGCGGGTTTTAATGCTGGTAGATACCATTTTCTCTAGCCAGTTAACAAACTGATAATTCAATCTCGGTAGCTTCTTTTTAAATTGAATGTGACTATGCTCATCGAGTAAATTCCCAATCTCCGTTGATTTGGTTTTTGTCAATAAACAAATTAGTGTCATTCCTAAACTATAGAGATCGGATGATTCTGTCAGTTCACGATTGAATAGTTGTTCTGGTGGCATAAATCCCATTGTGCCTTTAACAACACTGCTAACTGTTGTATCGTCACTTGTGCGGGCAAAGCCAAAGTCTATGAGATAAGCTGCGATCTGTCGTGAACGATTAACCAAAATATTTTCTGGCTTAATATCTCTATGTACAATAGAGGGAGAGTGCTGCTGTAAGTAGACAAGAATATTCAATATTTCAACAGCAATTTGCTTAACTTCATGTGGTTCAAAATGTTGAGAGTGAGACAAAGGAACAGCTCTTTTGTATTCCTGAATTAAGCAAAACCCGTTCGCAGTTTCAAATGAATTAAGATAGAGGGGGATGTTAGGATGATTAAGTGATTTTAAGATATTAAGTTCTGCTTGATAAGCATGATACCCAGCCCAAGAGGTTGTGCTGGTTGCAAATTGAAATTGCTTGATAGCAACAGCTTTTTGATCTTTTATTTGAATTGCTTTGTAAGTAACTCGACCTCCAGAGCGATTTTCCCCTAGAACTCGGTCAACCTGATATCCTTGAGAACTAAAGTCTGGATACTCATTTGTGGATTGCATATCTATAAAACTAGGGTAGTATTATGATGACACACTTTAATTTTCAGATGCTTTCACGATTTAGCGTAGTCGAACCAAAATCATTCGCCTCCATCCCCAACTCCATTTCCAGCATTGTAATGATTTTTGCCAGCAGCCGATTGACGAGTTCGTGAGGTTCTCCTGGCATCCCAATCTCCAATACTCCCTGGTCATAGGCAATGCGAGTTGGGCGATTATCTCCCAAGTATTGCCGCCAGGCTTCATAGGTTTTCGGGGTTAGCCCTGAAACGATCGTGGCACTACCAGGAGTCCACGATCACTGGGGGCATGGATTAGCTCTCTAGCCAATGATACTTCTGTTTCTGAGGTACTCGCATTATAGTGTTAATCTGTAGGGTGCGGATCTGAGAAATATTGGTGGATAAAACTTAAAGATTGACGGGTGGCGACGCACCTTACACGGGCGATCGCAAGATTGTGTGTACCACATCTACATGGAATATGCTATAGCCTTTCTCAGAAAGATGAGGCCCTATAGGGTATAGGGCATAGGGCATAGGGCATACCTCACTTTTTTGAGAACCGCTGTAGTTCTTTTGCGATGATTATGGGATATTTGGTTTTACCTTTTTTAATTCGCCAACAGTTTCTTGAAATCGCCTGGTATCTAATGACTAATAACTTCTCTAAGTTTCTTGAGCCAAAGTACATCGATCGCACAATCCGAAAAACTCCAAAGTGTGATAATAAATCTTGAAAGAATGAGATTGTTGTAGTTGGCTTTCTAAGTGGTGGACGGGGCATTCGTCGATCGTAATAGAGGTGCCACATTCCAGACAAGTTAGGTGGTGTTGGTCTTGGTGGGCGGCACCGTAGAGAGACTCGCCACTAGCGAGAGTTCTGACGTGAACGAACCCCTCTCGCTTTAAACCGTCGAGGGAGCGGTAAACTGTTGCTAGGCCCATGCTTTGGTCGCTGTTACGCAGTTCTAAGTAGATATCTTGCGCTGAGAGCGATCGATTCAAGTGCTTGAGTAAGTGTAAAATACGCTCCTGACTGCGGGTGCGGTTGGTTCTCATAATTTTTTTGTGTAATCTGCTGGAATCAAATCTGGCCCTGTTTCTAGGCTATCTTACTTGGGCTAACCAAATGGCGATCGGCGCGCAGCTCGGTTGTAGAATACAATGGGGCTAACTTTCACATCACCTACCGCAACATTCCCGTGACTCAGAAATATCTTGCCCAAATCTATGTTACCCTCCGCCCTTCTGTTTTAGATCCCGCCGGCACTGCCGTACAGTCTGGTTTGCAACACATGGGATACGACAATGTTGAGCGTGTGCGAATCGGGAAGTACGTTGAATTGACGCTGACTGCTGCTGGTGAGTCCCAGGCGCGCGAACAACTCGATCGCGTTTGCGACCAACTTTTGGCCAATCCAGTGATTGAAAATTATCGCTTTGATTTGACTGAAATTCCTGTTGCTGTGGAGACAGCGGCGGCATAAATGCGATCGCCCCTAGCTCTTCGATCCCCCCTAACCCCCCTTAATAAGGGGGGGACAAGAGGGTTTTGAAAGTCTTTGTTAACAATACAAGAACTAGAACGACTCAAAGTCTCCCTTCTTAAGTGAGATTTAGGGGGATCGAGACTTCGATACAAGGGAGAAAAACATAAGATTTTAGTCTTATGTTGACACATCTTCCTTCTTCCGGACATCCGTTACATCCGTTACATAATCCGTTGCCGAACTTCCTTCTTCCTTCTTCCTTCAGCTTATGAAATTTGGAGTTATTGTTTTTCCGGGTTCAAATTGCGATCGCGATGTAGTATGGGTTACTCAAGGGTTACTCCACCAACCAACTCGCATGATTTGGCACGAAGATACCGATATTTCGGATATTGATATCATTGTAATTCCCGGTGGTTTCAGTTACGGAGATTATTTGCGGTGCGGCGCGATCGCCCGTTTTTCTCCGGCGATGCGGGCTACTGCGGAACACGCGAAACAGGGCAAACTTGTACTGGGTATTTGCAACGGTTTTCAGGTGTTGACTGAAGCTGGTTTGTTGCCCGGTGCTCTGGTGCGGAATGCGGGATTGAATTTTATTTGCGATCGCGCTTCTTTGAAAGTCGAACGCGGTAATACTCGTTGGACTGCGGCTTATACTATGGGTGAAATCATCGATTTGCCGATCGCCCACGGTGAAGGCAACTATTATGCTGATGCGGATACATTAGCAGAACTAGAAGAGCACAAGCAAGTGTTGTTTCGCTACTGCACTCCGGCGGGCAAAATTAGCGATGCTGGGAATCCCAACGGTTCGTTAAATAATATTGCCGGTATTTGCAATCGCCAAGGCAATGTGTTAGGAATGATGCCGCATCCAGAACGGGCATCCGATCCGATGTTGGGCGAAACTGATGGGGTGAAATTGTTTCAAGGGTTGTTGATGGCAAGTGTTGCTGCTGTTTTGTAGTTGATATTTGGGGTGTCTATGATTTTAGGAACAGGCAAGATGCCTGTTCCACAAAAAATTAAATTTATTGTGGGGTGGGCCGGAAAGCCCGCTTTTTGCAACAGGCAAGATGCCTGTTCCACAACAGATTAAATTCATCTACAAATAGACATCTCCAATAATTACTGTGGAACAGGCAGGATGCCTGTTCTTGACAAGCTTTAACTGGTTCCCAGGCTCAGCCTGGGAACCTATATCCAGAGGATCTGCCTCGCTTTAAAGCGACGCACCTACCAAATTAAAAATGCTAAAATGATTTGAGAGTCAATACATCGGAGAACAGTCCTATGCCTTCACCCTTTCCTGGAATGGATCCCTACTTAGAACACCCCGATTTCTGGCAGGAAACTCATCATTGGTTAATTTCTGCGATCGCGGCATCCTTAGTCCCTCAAATTCGCCCTAAATATGAGGTTGCAATCGACAAACGAATCTATGAAATTACCGATCCAAATGAAAGTAACGACGAGTCCCTTTTAGTAGGTATCCCCGATGTCGCGATTAAGCGTCAATCTAATAACCCGAATATTCCTACAGGTTCAGTTGCCACTTTAACTGTAACACTTCCGACTACCGTCAAAGTGCCTGCTCCTGAAAAAATTAAACAGACTTACCTGGAAGTGCGAGAAATGGCAACGAAACAAGTTGTCACCGCAATTGAAATTCTTTCTCCTGTCAACAAACGTAGTGGAGAAGGAAGAATTACTTATCTCAAAAAACGCCAGAGTATTTTAGGCAGCTTAACCAATTTAGTCGAAATCGATTTACTACGAAAATGGGAATCTATGCCCATTCTTAATAACTCTATTCAAAGCGATTATCGGGTTTTGGTCAGTCCCAGTAATCGCCGTCCGTTTGCCGAACTTTATGCTTTTAATCTCCGCGATTCTCTACCTATATTTCCGCTTCCCTTGCGCGAGGAAGATGTAGAACCTATTGTTAATTTACCAGAAATATTTGCAGGTATTTACGATCGCGCTGGCTATGATTATCGGATCGACTATAATCGAGAACCCGTACCGTCTCTATCGGAAGAAGATCGGGTTTGGGCAACCCAACTTTTGCAAGAAAAAGAACTTCGAGATAATTAATTATATTTTACTTTATATCGTAGGGTGCGTCGCGATCGACAATCTCTAAATCAACTTGAAAATTTCGCAGCGACGCACCCTACAAATATCTCGCATCTTAGCTATGATAATTCACGCAATATTGTTTCTATCGTCACATCTGGCAGACCAAGCAACTGAGCGATTTGGGATGGTTCGATACCTTGACTGTGCAACTTACAAACGACATCAGCAACATCAATTTCGAGTCGTTCGATCTGAGTTTTGAATCTGGATTCAGTGGCGTATTTGTTGTCAGATTTGCTAGGCAAAGAAGGACAGGGGTTGAGGTTGAGGGTGTGGACGTATTCGACGTATTGAATATAATCTCTGCCGAAGTTTGAGGTATTGCTAATATTTCTGCGATCGATCGCAGCTTTGAGATTGCCTTTTTGCATCTCTTCATCCATCACTGCGGAAAGACTTTTGAGTAGCTTGTAGCCGACTTCTCGGACGTATTTAGTAGTGTAGCGGGTGTCGCGGGCGATCGTTTCGTAGGTTTTGCCATCATACATTCCCTGCAACACTAACCGTTGTAGCGTGTTGAGATGTTTACCTGTTTTTTCAAATATTAGACCATCGACCAATTTCAGCAATTCGTTATCGTCAGGGACGGCTTGCAACGGGCGATCGTCGTTGGGCTGCATGGGTTAAGTGAAGAAATATAAAGTTAAGGAAACTTCGGGCTTTTTCAGTCTTTTTCGGGCTTTTTCAGCCATGACATAGATGAGACAGGTAAGGTAGATTTCTTAAATCACCAACACAAAGCAAAAGTATATGCCTGACAATTTAGCTTTGCTGGACAAGAACGATGACATATTGAACGGTAGCAGCGCCACGAATCAAGCGGATTGCGGCTGTGGCTCGAAAAAAGCCACGACTCAAGAGACGGTATCGAATGCTCAGAATATCCAGAATATCTTTAGCTTGGGAAGCAACGATACGCTAGAAAGTTCGATCGCGCCAGACTTTTTGAATGGTAACACGGGAAAGGACTTTATCTCCGGTAGTGTTGATGGGGATATCGGGCGATCGGCTTCTCAAGTCAGCAGTGGCTCACTTTCGAGCGATGGTAGTGCTTACATTTTAACTGAGGGAAGCGACACATTTACGATCGCGATCGGCTTGCTGGATACTCTCATCGGCGGTTTGCGGGCTTTAGGCGGTGCGGATTCGATTACTGGTTCGGAATCTGGGGATGTCGTCTATGGCGACGAAGGAAATGACCGAATTGAGGGCCTCGGTGGTGCTGATTTGCTCTATGGCGGCTTGGGGAACGATTTTCTGAGTGGCGGTGCGGGCCAAAATGGTCTGCTGGGCGGTGAAGGTGCAGACACCTTGCAGGGCGGTGAAAGTGCTGATGGTGTCAACGGAAACGCAGGTGATGACGTAATCTTCGGTGCAGGCGGAGACGACTTTTTGCGGGGTGGTCGCAATAACGATATTGTGAATGGGGAAGATGGCGATGACTTCCTGATTGGCGATTGGGGCAATGACACTCTGACTGGTGGTGTGGGTCAAGATATATTTTTTCTGCGCTCTGAGGCGGCTTTAGGCTCTCCTACGTTTGACTTAATTACCGACTTTCAAAGAGCAATTGATTTTATCGGACTTAGTACAAATCTTAAGGAATCAGATATTGTTTTGGAGTCGAAAGTGCAGCCTTCTGGTGGTTCGGCTGTGGATATTAAGGTGGCTGCAACAGGGACTTTGTTAGGTACTGTTCTGGGAGTAACACCAGATGATTTAAAAGGTCGTTTCAGACCTTATGATGTCGAACCAGAGCGTCCTGAAGATAGAGTCACAATTGATTTACCGGAAGTAAAAAAGCTATCTGACAACAGATTTCAGATGGAGTTTCCGGCGAGTGATGGTAGCAAATATATCACTGTTATTCAAGATGATGCTGACGGACGTTTCGTAGAATCAGTTATATTCGTACCCAATCGTACAACTGGTGTTCGTGGTAGTACAACGCTCTTTAATCGAGATGGTAGAAGCGCTGATATCACGCTTGAAGGCTCTAATGAAACGGCGCGAGTTGAGTATCAACAAAGTCAAGAAACTGGAAAGCCGGATCAAGGTGTTATATCGTGGATTAAGGATGGTCAGGTTATTGACAAAGTAAATTTTCCTCTGCCAATCGAGCCAACTCCAATACCTACTCCTAAACCACCAGTTACTCCTCCGACCGTTGGTCAACCAGATTTTGCGAAAGCTTGTCAGTCGGTTAAAGACTTCTGTGAAGGAACTGCAAAACTGGCTAAAGTGGTTGATTTTGCTGCTAACGTTGCATTAGTTACTGGTATATTGTTTGCTGTTCCTAGTGGAGGACTTAGCCTATCACTTGACGTTATTGGCGCAGAATTGAAGGCAGCGTCTGTTGGATTTAAAGTCCTTGACTACAGTTGCAAACTTCTTACAGGTAGCGATAAAGACCTTGGTGATGCGGTAATTGACGAATTGACTGGGATAGGAATTGAGAAAGCTCTCAAATCAGCAGGACTTGCAGAAGACTTAGAAAATGCTGTAGGAGGTACTTTAGATTTAGCTTCATCTACTAAGGATCTCACTGATTTATTTTTTGGGGAAGAGAAGCCGACAGAACCTTCTAAAACCAACTTTTTGCCTCAGTTCCGAAAGTTTCTTGCTGATAAGACGGGTATTCCATTTGACTTTTGCGATAAACCTGCGACTACTCCTGTAACACCTCCACCAACTTGTTCGGAGCAAGTCTTTAAGGCAGAAGTCATCCCTTCAGTTCTCAATTATGGACAAACGGCAGAAGTCAAAGTTACCTACTGCGATCCACAAAACAAACTAAACAACATACTCGTAGAACTTAGGACAAGAAGTGGTGAAATACAAACCAAAAACATTCCCGTTTCCTCTTCGAGTGGCACGGTAAGTTTCGAGATCCGAAATAAGTCAAACGCTTTTGGGGACTGTGATGATCTTGGTTTTGCGGCTACTGGTAGGCCAGGAATATCGGGTAGTGTTGTCATTACAGGTATAAGAGACAACGCTAATGGATTCGCTTCATTCGGGGCTCTGCCTGACTTTTTTCTCACTGGTGGATTAACCCAGATCCCTACTCAATTCGACAGTAGAGCGGTGTGTGGTGTGGAGTTGGTTTAAGGGCGATCGGGTTTGTTGTGGATGGGCGATCGGGTTTTTGGGTTGAGGGGCGATCGAATTTGATTTGTTAGTCCGTTAGTTAGTCCGCGCCAGGGGCTAGTTGGTTCGTTGCCGAGTCCGCCAGGGGTTGAAACCCCTGTCTCATAGCGAAAGTCCTCTCAAAGAGGACTGAAGAGTTAGTTGATGTGTATCGGTTTCATGCGAATTTTCAGTCGGTTTCAACCGACTGTCTTCTATGAGACGGGGGTTGAAACCCCCGGCGGGCTGTGTCACAAAGCAGACAAATTTTCACTCGGTTTCAGGCCGATCGAATTTGAGAGAAATGTGCGATCGGGCAATAAGTTGTTCACCAATAAGTGATTAATGGGAACTCGATTAGTAACATATTTTTTGCGATAGGCAATCGTGTAATAATTCTGCTGCCTATCTTTTTTAACCACAACACAGCTCAATCCTTACCCCCTCTGGATTTGGGGCGGCTTATCACACCCCCAGCACACTAACAATCCTATTTTTTAATAGTCGCTTGCAAATAAAGCAGCGGGTCTTCAGCAACCCAACCCAACCCCGAATTGTACCGAACTTCAAAATGCAAATGAGAGGGCGGAATGTCCCGTTTTCCCGTCGTCCCCACAGTTCCCAAAACTTCTCCAGACAGCACTTTTTGACCGACTTTTACCGCAATATCTTTCAAATGAGCGTAGCGCGTTTGCTTCCCCGCTTCATGGTTCACCACCACTAAATTCCCGTAATCCCCCTGCGGCCCGGCAAAGGCGACAGTCCCTTCGCCCGCGGCCAAAACCTGCGTACCCTCCGACGCCAAAAAATCTACCCCGCTGTGGAAAAAAAATTCGCGCCGCGCCGGATGCAATTGCCGCCCGTAACGCAAAGCTTCCACTGCTGGGGCGGGTAGCGGAAATCCTTCCACCGATGGCGTTGCTTCGGGATTGATAGAAGGCCCGATCGACCTATTCACCGCAGGCACAAACACCGTTTTCCCCAAAGGCCTGCACCCATTCGCCTCAAATAGCAAATCTGCGCGCACTTTGTAAGCTTCTGCCAGTTTTTGCCAATTCCAGCCTGCAGGCACTTCTACCTCGATGCCACTGTACGGAGGAATGACGATCGCACTTCCAGCAGATACTCCACCGCCCCGCAACATCGGATTTATCCCGATCAGCGCCCCAGGAATCACATTGTACTGCCGCGCGATGCTTTCTATTGTTTCGCCCTGGGCCACCGTGTGGCGGCGCAACCGAGACATAGCCGGACTCGGGCAATCGCGTGCGGGGTCGGGGTTTTCTACAGGTGCACCTGAAGGAAGATTTGCAGGTGGGATTTCGGTATTTGCCGCCGTTTTCTCAACGGGTGCGATCGACCAAATTAGTGCAAAAATCAGCGGAAATAAGGGTTTAAAAGTCATTATGTACATAAAAAAGTATTCATTTCGGACAGTTGACAATTTTAAAATCCTGTAAAATTGCATATTTACAAGCTCTAGCCACCCCCCAGACTGTAAATCCCAGGCTAAGCCAAGTTAGGATGAGAATTATTAGTTTGATTCGCTCTTGGCAAATCCGGCAAAATTGCCTGTGATGCCGATGGGCGCCTGCCTGTTAACAGCTATGTTCTTGAGGAAGCGGTACGCCCCGCCCCGCTTCCTTCCCGTCGCCAAGACAAAAATGCTTGATTGGGAACGTGTCTGCGGGGATGAGGTATTTAGCGGGAGTTATTAAATGAGTTTATCTTTTAAGCAAGCGACCCTTTATGTGACTTTGCTGTCAATCGGCGGAGGTATGGGATGGTTGGGAAATCGCTATCTGCAAGGCTCAAACAATCTGGAAACCGGATTGGTTTTGCCAGTAGTACGCCAGCAAATCCCCCCCTATCCCTCTCCTCCAGTTCTGGAAAATCGGGCGGTCGATCGCAGCAATCCCAATTTTATTGCTGAAGCAGCCGAAAAAGTCGGCCCGGCTGTAGTGCGGATTGACGCATCGAGCAAGGTGGCGAATCAAGTGCCCGAAGCTTTCAAAAATCCTTTGTTTCGTCGGTTTTTTGGGGAGAATTTGCCGCAGCCGGAAGAACGAACCAAGAGAGGTACGGGCTCCGGGTTTATTCTCACTTCTGACGGCCGCATCGTTACTAATGCTCACGTTGTCTCCGGGACGGATACTGTCAAGGTGACGCTCAAAGACGGCCGCGAGTTTGAGGGTAAGGTGCAGGGAGTCGATCCGCTGACGGATGTCGCTGTGGTTAAGATTAATGCTAAGGAACTGCCGCAGGTGGCTTTGGGTCGATCGGACAATATTGTACCGGGACAGTGGGCGATCGCGATCGGCAATCCTTTAGGTCTCGACAATACCGTGACTGTGGGCATTATCAGCGCTACGGGTCGATCGAGTTCCCAAGTCGGCATCCCCGACAAGCGAGTCCGCTTCATCCAAACCGACGCCGCCATCAACCCCGGCAATTCAGGCGGCCCGCTGCTCAACGACCAAGGCGAAGTAATTGGCATCAATACCGCGATTCGCGCCGACGCTCAGGGCTTGGGATTTGCAATTCCGATCGAAACCGCCAAACGAGTTTCCGATCAGCTATTCGCCAAAGGTAGAGCCGAACATCCCTATCTCGGCATTCAAATGGTCAGCTTGACAGCAGCCACCAAGGCAGAACTCAACAAACAGCTCGATAATAATAAAATTACCCTCGATCAAGGCGTAGCCGTGGCGCGAGTCGTGGAAAATTCCCCCGCTCAAAAAGCCGACTTGCGCCCCGGAGATGTCATTCAAAAAGTTGACGGAATTGCGGTTAACACTCCCGGTGACGTGCAAGAACGGGTGGAAAACACGGTTGTGGGCAAAGAACTCGAACTGGAAATTAACCGTTTGGGTCAAGTTCAGAATATTAAAGTACGTCCGGGTGCTTTTCCCCTATCGGGTAGCTCCGCCGGTGGGTAATACCATTTTCGATTTTCGATTTTCGATTTTCGATTAAAGAATTAAGAATGACTTACTGCATAAGGATTTGGATCTTATCTGCAGTTGCATTCTTTTTTGAAATTGGTATTAGTTGCAAGGGTGGAGGATGGAAGATGAATCTGATGCTTTATAGTCCTGGAAGCAGTAACCGGGTTTTTTCACCAAAATCCTCGGTGTAGCGCTAGGGATTGCCGGTTAACAGCCCGGTTTCTTAATTCCCTGTGCCTCCATGATTCAGGATTATGGATTTTTCTGAACAACTTTCATCTTTCTGGCTTCCCCAACCCGTTGACCTTTTTACTTGTCTTTGGGTGAGTTTGGTTGAATCGAGCTGGTGCTTGCTAAATTTTCTTCGAGGTGCATCCTTTGCTCCATTTGCCTCAAAAAATATCCTGTCATCATCGCTGAAGCTAGCAAACCTGCTAAGTTTTCGCGATCGGTGGTAATTTCGACGTTAAAATTTTCTGAAGGCAAAACGCCGACAAGTCCTTGAACGTTATGAGAGATTATTTCTCTGATGTCGGGGCTGACAGACTTGGCGACGCGGGCTAGCACCTCCGGGGATTGGTGTTGGAGGTACTTCAGCAGTGGATTGACTGCGGTTTGTTGGGCATTGGATGTGTCAAAGTCAGGGTGAAAAACCATTTGGCGATTCTTAATTTCTGGCTGGTTACATTCTACTTCAAACTACTCGTCATTGCTTGGGTACAAATTTGCCTGAAAGTCAAGTTGCAATTGTTTTGGCAGTTGGTCTACTTGAAAGTACCGGTGAAATTTCTCGGTAACTTGTAACCAATACGACCGCCCCTCAGCAGGCCGCCGTTTGCGGACGAAACCCATTTCTACCAGTTCCTGCACTTGCTGGTAAGCTCCTGAACCTCGCAAGTTAACTAAATCTGGCTGAGCGATGCCGCCTTTGAGGGCGATCGCAGCCAGCGTCCGCAAAGCTCCCACACCTAATTCTGGAGGTATTAAAGTTTGCATTAAACTGGCAAACTCTTCTCTGAGTTGCAGGCTGTATCCTGTGGGGGTTTCGACGACTTCTAATGCACTGTCGCGGTGGGACGAGTCAGACATGAGTTCGATGATGGCGTCTTCGGCTTCGGCTCGATCGCACTTGGCAATCTCGGCAATTTCTGCGATCGACACGGGCTGACCTTTTAGGTAAAGTATGGCTTCTATTGTTGTGGCTAAGCGAGTCATTTGGGAATTAGTAATGAGGAATGGGGACGTTGAAAGAAGAAGGAATAAGCAAGAAACAAGAAGGAATCAGGAAAACAACAGTTATCCGTATTTCCGTAACTTCCGTGTCGTGAAGAATGAGAGTTAGGAATAAACATTCCCCTTACACAAATTATTAATAGTGTAGGTTAGGTTGAGAAACAAAACCTACACTATTAATTTTCTTTTTTTATATCAATCCGAGACGCAGGAATATATAACGTTTCTAGCTCTCCTGAGCTTATGGTAAAATATATCAACCAATACAGATGACGGGGCTAGGACCGATTTTTGGTAAAAAAAATATGGGGTCAGTCTTGTTAAGAAGCCCCATCAGTTAAAAATGTTACCTCAATCATACCAAATTTGTTTCCAACAGCAGCTCAAAAACACCGAATACTTGACTGTGACTATTTTAGTTTTTCTGCTCCCAACCCATAAACAAGTGAGTATTGAGTTATTCGCGAAATTGATGCCATACCCAATCATGTTTGAGAGCCGACGACGTTCTATTCAACGGTTTCTCAAGCTACCTATCCTCAAGATAGAAAAGCTTTGGTTTCATCTGCTTAAATATATCTGGAGAACTCAATTTAAAAAGAAACAAGAGTTGAAGGTCGCCATTGATAGAACGCAGTGGCGAGATAAAAATATGTTGATGATTAGCCTGATTGGGGACAAGAGAGCTTTACCGTTGTAGTAGCAGATATTGCCTTCGCTGTGCCTGTAGCAACATCCGAGAACAACAAAGCTTAATCGGCCCCATTCTTGGTCTGCTAAAAAAATATAAAATGGTCCTTTTAGGAAACGCCTGAATTTGCGATCGTTAAGCTGGCAAGTGGGCTGTGTGAAAATAACATAAGGTTTGTTTTGAGAGTAAAACAGGGACGCTATATTCAAGAAGAAGGAGAGGAATTTAAGCGGTTGAGTGAGTGTGGTTTAGTAGCAGGTACGAGCTTTTATGTGACAGGAGTTAAAATCAGCAGCAAGGATTTGGCTGTTTTGATGTCGCTGGTTATGGGCAACGAAAATATCGAAATAGTGGCGAAGATGAAGACTGGTATTTACTCACCAATATCGCGAAATTGAAACAAGCTGTAACAGCGTTTAAATGTCGCAGTGGTATCGAAGCAATGTTTAAGGATTGTAAAACAGGAGGCTATAATCTTGAAAAAAGTTACCCTGGTGACGACCGCCTCAAAACTTTAATATTATAAAACTTTAATATTTTTAATAGCTTTAGCTTATAGTTGCTTATAGTTGTGCGATTTTACAAGGACACAAGCTCAAGCTTATGGGAATTCCTACATACATCGGTCGCCTTACGGTCGTCGAGGCGATCGCAACGCCGTCATAGTAGCTTTTGAATTGGATTATACGGTCAATCGTGGGCGCAGCGAAGCGGAGGGAGTAGGGAGGGAGCTTTGCCATGCACCCATTGCGGAATTGATGAAAATTAGACGCAATCATATCCTCTTCCCTCAGATTAGCAACCCGGAGTTTTAACAACGGAAAAAGGAATAGTATCCCAGTGATGCAACTGCGTCTGTGTAGAGACGGAAAAAAAATAAGGGTAAAAAACCCTGAAGACTGCAGAGAAATAAGTCATCATCATCACCATGTAGAAAGAGAGGTCAAGCCCTCGG
>NZ_JAUBTT010000156.1:0-10971 GCF_036705125.1 Microcoleus sp. B7-D4 | reverse complement strand
TCCTGGCACATCTCTTGATGAAATTATTCGTGCTTATTGTGAAGTCTAGTGTCTCATACTTATTTGAAATGACTATACTATGCAACTCCAAAGCCTGTATGTTCCCGTGCATAAGTTGGCTGAAGTCCTAGCACAATATCCTCTTTGGGTACTCCCATTTCTACCAATTCCTCAGCAATCTGCCTGTCAGTTTGATTTCGCTGAATCCAGATTTTGCCATTTTTAATATCCAAATGAAACACACAGTTATACACGCGGCGGTGTCCGTCCCATCCTAAATCGACGGCTAGATAGCGATCTTTTTCTTTATCAAAAATTGTTTCTACCTCAATTTCTCCGTTAATTGGTGCTATCTTGCTATCTTCAATGAGGAGTTTTTGAATGCACTGACGGTAATGCTCTAGTCGATCCATTTGACTATTGCCTCCTGAACAGGGTTATACACAATAAGCTTGACTTGGTGTTGTCGAACCGACGCTTGAGGTAACTCCCGACTGAAAAAAGATTCGTAAGTCGCGATGGGAACTGCCAAATATAAAGTGCGATCTGGTTCGAGCTTTTCTAAGACTAAACGGTAATTTAAAAATTGTCCCAACGCAGTATGAAAATCAGAGAGAGCTGAAGCGCTTAAAAAACTCTTGACTTCTACTGCAATTTTTTTTCCTGATTTTTCCGCACCGATGAGTCGTTCAGCTCCCAAATCGATTTCGACTCTCTCATTCTCTGCAAATTCTAGCCTGAGAGGATCGTGAGTAACCACCCACTCAGATTTTTCAAGACCTCGCTTCACAGCATTATGAAATAGATCCTTAGCTGACACTGGTTATACCTCACCTCTAAACCTATTTTAACTGATTGGAGTCAACTTGTAGGGTGGGTCAGTGAAAAACGCCTGAAGTATTGAAAAAATAACGCCAACTGACGCACCCTACAGTTTGTATAAGAGCGCGATCGCCCGTTAGCGAAAGCGTTGCGATCCGAAGGAAAGCCCGCCCCTACGGGGGCTACGCCAACGAAGAGGATCGCACACCAACATCCTCCTACAAATCAGCAGCGTGCTGCTTCAATTCATCCAAAGAAACGTATTCCAAAGTCAAGGCGTGAGTGGCGGCCAAAACCACAGGCGGCGCAACTCCTGCATCCATTGCTTCCTTCCACCGAGAAGCGCACAAACACCAGCAATCCCCAGGCTTCAAACCGGGGAAATTAAATTCGGGAACCGGAGTGCTCAAATCATTTCCATTCGACTTAGTGAATTGCAAAAACTCTTCTGTCAGTTGAGCACAAACAGTGTGAGCCCCAAAGTCGCCACCACCTGTATTGCATTTGCCGTCCCGATAATATCCTGTCATTGGCGAAGTGCAGCAATTCTCTAACTTTCCGCCCAGCACATTTGTAGCTTCCGTCACCATCGCAACTCCTGAGTAAAACTCTTCGATCTAATTTTACACAAATCGTTGTTTATATATTTTTTTCCATCGCAAAGTTGATGAATTTTTGTCCTCTGCGTTCTACTTCTTGTTTTGTAATCACAATAAATCCCTGGGTTTCAAAAAAAGGTCGAGCTGTAATGCTGGCTTCGGTAAATAACTTGTTAATTCCTAAGTCTTTGGCTTTTGACTCAATTTGTTTTAAAATTAGCCTGCCAACTCCTTGTCTTTGAAAATCTTGATGACAGTAAAAGCGATCGATATGGCCGCTTGCTTCTAATTCCCCAAAACCTGCAATTTTCTCACCCTCTTCTGCTACGAAAGTAAATTTAATGCTTAAACTTTTAGTCCAACGTTCGATATCCATATCTGCTGGCGCCCAAGCATCTACTTGTGCTTGTGTGTAATCGCGGATGTTTACTTCGTGTACGGTGTCGTAAAACAGTTTTACAATTTGTTGGGTATCACCGATTTCGTAGGTTCGTACTCTCATAAATTTTCTCACTGCGATCGCTTCTTTTATATTAATTTGGGATTTTTAACCGCTTCGCAACACGGAGGGATGTTGGCTTCTACCATTTTGTCTCATTTCTTGCAGGGCGATCGGCAAAAAATTTCTCTCCCACCCCTTGACAAACTCTCTTACTCTGTGTTGTAGTAAATATAACGATTGTTCGATATAAATAGCGACCCGTTCACCGACAGCATAAAATCAATTGTGTAGTCGCTTATACTATATCGACCGTTCGATATAGGATTATCGAACCAATAAATTTTAGACTTTAGGTAATCTAAAATCTAAAATCTATTCACCCATGCCAAAAATAGTTGACCGCGATCGATACCGTAAAGAACTACTAAACAAATGCTTTGACATATTTGCCGAAAAAGGTTACTCATCAGTAACTATGCGGGAAATTGGGTCAGAAATCGGAGTTTCTACAGGAACCCTTTATCACTACTTCCCGAGTAAAGAAAGTTTGTTCGAGCAGTTAATTGAATACTTGAGCTATGAAGATACAAAAGAAGAAGCAATTTCCGAACTGGGAAATCCGCCAACTTTAGCAGAAAAACTTGAAAAACTGATGGATTACTTCAGCAAAAATGAAGATTACATCCTGAAAAGTCTGTTAATGATATTTGAGTTTTGCCAACAAAAAACTCGTCAAGAGATTGAGAGCAATCAAGCACTTCAGGAATCGGGAAAGCGTTACGAAGAGGCACTCAGTTGCTACTTAGGTATCTCCGATCCAGCAATCGCTAGATTTATTATCTGTTATGGTGACGGTTTGCTGGTAAGAAGGTTTTATCAAGGTGAAAGAATATCTGTTGCAGAACAATGGACTTTATTAAAAGAGATGTTGCTCGCTTATTTAGACAAAAATAGCTGCAAGTAGAGGACAAGTATGAATTTTCAATCTTGGATAGAACCTAAAAATAGATTAGTAATCGGAATGGCAATTGCTGCCAGCATCATTACCAGCGGTACAGCTTTTTACGGGATTTCTCAGTTTGCACCGTTGGCTAAAAATACGGAACCTTTGCCAGCAGAAATACCACCACCGAGGAAAATAACGGCATTAGGAAGATTGGAACCGCAAGGAGAAGTGGTTCGCTTGGGAGTATCGCAAACTTTAGATGGCGATCGCATTTCCCAGCTTTTAGTCAAAGAGGGCGATCGAGTCAAAGCAGGACAACTAATCGCGATTTTGGATGCGCGCGATCGGCTGCAATCTGTTTTAGATGAAACTCAAGAAAAAGTCAAAGTTGCTCAAGCCCGTTTAGCACAAGTAAAAGCTGGTGCAAAGTCGGGAGAACTTGCAGCACAATCTGCCACAATTGGCAAGCTAGAAGCGGAACTGCAAGGCAACAAAACTGCACAACAAGCAACAGTCGATCGCCTGCAAGCACAATGGCAAGGCGACAGAATCGCACAGCAGGCAACTATCAGCCGAATCACGGCTCAGTGGCAAGGGGAGAGGAAAGCACAACAGGCAACAATTAGCCGCATAGCGGCACAATGGCAAGGAGAAAAAACAGCACAAATAGCAGCGATCGACAAATTGCAAGCCGAGTTTAATAATGCTAAAACTGAAGATTCCCGACATCAGCAACTCGCGGGTGAAGGTGCAATTTCTCAATCCGTAAGAGATACTAAGCGGCTGGCATTAGAAACAAGTCGCCAGCAAATTAAAGAAGCACAAGCTAATCTCAGCCGAATCAATAATACGGCAAAGCAGCAACTTGAAGAAGCAGAAGCAAACCTGGATCGAATTAACAATACAGCCAAACAGCAACTTAACGAAGCAGAAGCAAACCTAACTCGAATTAACAGTACATCAATCCAGCAGCTTAACGAAGCTCAAGCAACACTCAAGCGCCTTCAAGAAACTGGCATCGAACAACTAGAAGAAGCTCAAGCAACTCTTGACAAAATAGCCGAAGTCCGCCCCGTGGACGTGCAAGCAGCCGAAGCTGAGATCGAAAGTGCGATCGCCCAAGTGAAGCGCGCCCAAACCGAGTTAAATCAAGCTTCCATCCGCGCGCCCAATGCTGGAAAAATCCTGAAAATTCATACTCGTGCTGGGGAAAAAATCAGCGATGACGGCATTACAGACTTAGGAAAAACTGACCAAATGGTAGTCGTTGCAGAAATTTATCAAACCGACATCAGCAAAATTAAGCTAGGACAAAAAGCAGCGGTTATTAGCCAAGCATTCTCAGGAGAGTTGCAGGGAACTGTCAAAGAGATTGCGTTAAAAGTAAGTAAACAAAATGTGTTTAGTAACCAACCGGGAGAAAACTTGGACAGCCGAGTAGTGGAAGTAAAAATTCACCTGAATCCTGAAGCTAGCAAACAAGTTGCGGGATTGACCAATTTGCAGGTACAAGTAGCAATTAAACAAAACTAAAGTCTTTACTAAAAACCTTGGAGGATTGAAAGTTATGGTAGAATTTGGCCCCGATCCGAACCGACCTTATCCGATGGCAGACCAGCGCAGGGTTTGCTTTATCAAAAACTTCATAAAATCCCCCAATATTATCGTCGGCGATTACTCATATTATGACGATCCAATCGAGCCAGAAAACTTTGAAAAAAATGTACTTTACAATTACGGAAGTGACAAATTAATTATTGGTAAATTTTGTGCGATCGCCACTAACGTCAAATTCATTATGAGCGGTGCAAATCACAAATTAGACGGCATTTCTACCTATCCTTTTCCCGTCTTTGGGAATGGTTGGGAAACAGCCATGAATCTATTAATCGAACTGCCAAGTAAAGGCGATACTGCGATCGGTAATGACGTTTGGATCGGCTATGAGTCGGTGATTATGCCGGGAGTCAAAATCGGCGACGGTGCAATCGTTGCCGCCAAAGCAGTTGTAGTAAAAGATGTTCCCGCTTACACCATTGTCGGTGGAAACCCCGCACGTTCAATCAAACAGCGTTTCAGCGATGCTGAAGTTGCACAACTATTAGAAATTCGGTGGTGGGATTGGGAAATTGACAAGATTTCTCGCAACATTAACTTAATTATGCAATCTGATATTAAAGCGCTCAGTAATGCTGAGTAAACTCGCAAATATAGCGATTTACAATTAACAAACTGGAGGTTTCCCAATGCTTCAAATTGCATACTTAGTTCTCTGTATTCTGGGCACTGCTTTACCGTATTCCCAGTTTGTCCCGTTTCTCTTAGAAAAAGGGTTGAATATTAACGCTTTCTTCGGACAATTGTTTGCAAATCAAATTTCCGGCTTTTTTGGCATGGATGTAATCGTCTCTTCCGTGGTTTTTTGGTTTTTTGTATTTAGCGAAGGTTCGCGTCTGAAAATGAAAAACTTGGGGATTTATATTGCCACTAACTTACTGGTTGGTGTTTCCCTGGGTTTGCCTTTATTTCTTCTAATGCGGCAACGCAAACTTGAAGAAACAGCTTTAAATAACCAACAATAAATTCCCAATTCACAATTCCCATTTCCCAATTCCCAAAACTTATGTTTCGCAAAACACCCCTTGCGTGGTTGCAAGTAACTAGAGAAAAAACCCGCCTCGCTGTTGCTATAGCAGGAATTGCCTTTGCAGATATTCTGATTTTTGTGCAACTGGGATTTCAAGATGCACTATTCGATTCTGCCGTTAAGCCGCACCTAAGTTTACAGACAGATTTAGTTTTAATCAATCCTCAATTTGAAACTTTTGCTGCGGTAAAAGATTTTAACCGAGAGCGACTTTACCAAGCACAAGGAGTAGAAGGAGTAAAATCCGTTACTTCCTTATATATTGGTATGGGACAGTGGCGAAATCCCACAACCCGCACTACTCGATCGATTTTAATTTTTGGAATCGACCCCGGCAACATAACATTTAATTTGCCTGATGTCAATCAAAAATTACCTCAAATTCAAATGTTTAATCATGTGTTGTTTGACCAATCTTCTCGACCTGAATACGGCGAGATTGCCAATATTTTTCACAAACAATCTACCCTCGAAACAGAACTCAATAAACGCAATATTCAAGTAGGAGGAGTCTTTACTCTCGGTACTTCCTTCGTGGCTGACGGCAATGTCATTGCCAGCGATTCTACCTTCATGAACTTATTTCCCGATCGCACACCCGATCAAGTTGATGTCGGCTTAATCAACCTACAACCCGATGCCGATGTCAAAAAAACCCAGTCAATGCTCAAAGCTATATTGCCCGATGATGTCAAAGTTTTAACCCTAGCAGAATTTGCAGAAATTGAAAAAGCTTATTGGGCAAATGCTACTCCGATCGGCTTTATTTTCGGATTCGGTACAATTATCGGATTCGTTGTTGGTCTGATTATTGTTTACCAAATTCTTTACTCTGACGTTTCCGATCACCTAGCGGAATATGCGACTTTAAAAGCAATGGGATATAGCGATCGCTATTTAGTCGGAGTTTTAATTCAGGAAGCTCTGCTATTAGCTGTATTAGGTTTTATGCCGGGACTTGTTTTAGCCAACGGACTGTATTCGCTAGCACAATCTGCCACTTTACTGCCAATTTCTATGACCACAAATCGAGCGGTTGTAGTGTTAAGTTTGACGATCGTGATGTGTACTGGTTCCGGCGCCCTCGCCCTCCGCAAACTCCAATCAGCCGACCCCGCAGACATATTCTAATCTGCGTTCATCAGCGTCAATCTGCCTGCATCGGTCGGTCAAACTGATATTTTTAAGAACAGGCAAGATGCCTGTTCCACACAACTGATATTTTTAAGAACAGGCAAGATGCCTGTTCCACACAACTGATATTTTTAAGAACAGGCAAGATGCCTGTTCCACACAACTGATATTTTCTTGTGGGGTGGGCTTCTAGCCCGCCCATAAAAAGCTTCTTGATAATAGTGCAATATGTCATGTCAAAAAAAACTCCCGAAAATCACCATGCAAACCCTAAATTTTCCCGCTAACCCAACTACCGCAACCGAACCAGTAATTTCAGTCCAAAACCTCAACCATTACTTCGGTCAAGGCTCTCTCAAAAAACAAGCCTTATTTGACATAAATCTCGACATTAACCCCGGAGAAATAGTCATTATGACGGGACCCTCTGGTTCCGGCAAAACAACTTTATTGACAATGTTAGGCGGGCTGCGTTCTGCTCAAGAAGGCAGTCTCAAAATTCTTGGGCAAGAAATACACGGAGCTAGCAAAACTCAGTTAACTAAACTCAGAAAGCAAATTGGCTATATTTTTCAAGCACATAACTTGATGACATTCTTGACAGCCAAGCAAAACGTGCGAATGTCTTTGGAACTGCACAAAGAAATGCTAAATCAGAATATGGATGCTTTGTCAATAGCAATGTTAGAAGCAGTTGGTTTGGGAGAGCGGGCTAATTATTACCCCGAAAATTTGTCGGGAGGGCAAAAACAAAGAGTTGCGATCGCCCGCGCGTTAGTTAGCCGCCCTAAAATAGTTTTAGCGGACGAACCAACCGCCGCTTTAGACAAAAAATCCGGGCGAGATGTCGTAGAAATTATGCAAAAACTAGCAAAAGAACAAGGCTGCACGATTTTGCTAGTAACGCACGATAACCGCATTCTCGATATTGCCGATCGAATTATCTACATGGAAGACGGTCGTTTGGCAACAAATCCGAGTCTGGTAATTAGTGATTAGTCACTTTATTTGCTGGGCCCACAGCCTCGATCGCATCCTCCAAGGCGATAGATACATGAGTCCAATTAGTCCCCCCCTGACAAAAAGCCACGTAAGGCTCCCGCAGAGGCCCGTCAGCCGAAAATTCCGACGTACTCCCATCAATAAAAGTACCCCCAGCCATCACTAACTGACTTTCATACCCGTGCATCGGAGCAGGCACCGGATCTAAATAGGAACCGACGGGGGAATTTTGCTGAACAGCCCGACAAAAAGCAATTAACTTATCAGCAGAACCGAATTCGATCGCCTGAATCACATCTCGTCTTCTAGCCAAAGGCATAGGATTCACTCGATAACCCAACTTATAAAAAACATAAGCCGTCAAATGATTTCCCTTCATCGCCTCCCCCACAAAACCGGGAGCCATAAACAAACCCTGAAACAGCAACCGATTCAAATCAAAAGTTGCGCCGCCACTGCTGCCGATTCCCGGCGCCGTCAAGCGACAAGTTGCCGCCTCCACTAAATCAGCCCTCCCAGCGACGTAACCTCCAGCAGGGACGATCGTACCCCCCGGATTTTTGATTAAAGAACCAGCCATCAGATCCGCACCCACAGCAGTAGGTTCGCAATCATCAACAAACTCCCCGTAACAATTATCAACAAAGCAAATTGTGCTAGGATTCTGATGTTTGACTATGGCGACGATTTTTTCAATCTCAGAAATAGACAAACTCGACCGCCAAGAATAGCCGCAAGAGCGCTGGATAAAAACCAGGCGAGTCTTTGCTGAAATAGTAGAGCTCAATGCCTGCCAATCCAAACTTCCTTCGCGAGTTAGAGGCAACTCACGGTAACTAATGCCAAACTCAACAAGTGAACCTTGACCTTGCCCCCGCAAGCCGATCACTTCTTCTAAAGTATCGTAGGGAGAACCAGCCACTGCCAACATTTCGTCACCAGGACGCAGGATGCCAAAAAGAGCACAGGCGATCGCGTGAGTACCCGAAACAAACTGTACCCGGACAGCCGCGGCCTGGGCCCCTACCACTTCGGCAAATAACCCGTCCAAAGTCTCCCGACCCAAATCATCGTGGCCGTAACCCGTAACCCCTGCAAAATGGTGGACTCCAACCCGGTGGCTGCGAAAAGCTTTTAAGACTCGTTGAAGATTTTGCTTGACTGTAGTGTCAATACCAGAAAAAATCTGAAAGAGTGCCTGTTCTGCTTCCTGTAGCCGTGAAACGCTATTCATCTATACCTCGCTCACCCTTTGCGTGCGCGCTGTCCATTATGGCGTAGATGCGGCCCCTAGTTTGTAAACATAATATATTCATGACGATTGCAACTTCCAAAAAAACTTCTCCTGATTGGCCTGTCGTAGGCTTTATGGCCTTTCTGCACATCGGTGCTTTATTTGCTTTGCTGCCGGGTAATTTTAGCTGGTCTGCTGTCGGGCTAGCAGTATTCCTGCATTGGGTAACAGGTGGTTTAGGAATTACTCTCGGATTTCACCGCCTCGTCACCCACCGTAGTTTTCAAACACCGAAATGGCTAGAGTATTTTCTAGTTATTTGCGGTACCCTTTCCTGTGAAGGTGGTCCGATCGACTGGGTAGGAATGCACCGGTTACACCACATACATTCCGACACCGAAACAGATCCCCACGATTCCAATCAAGGCTTCTGGTGGAGCCACATGGGCTGGATGCTCTCGGATCTCCCGATCAGAGTGGAAATCCCCCGCTTTACTAAAGACATCGGCGACGACCCAGTATACAAGTTTCTCCAAGCATATTTTATCCCCATCCAAGTTGTCTTCGGTGTGTTGCTTTATTTATTAGGCGGCTGGTCTTTCGTGGTTTGGGGTGTGTTTCTGCGGATCGTGGTGGTGTTCCACTGCACTTGGCTGGTTAACAGCGCTACCCACAAATTCGGCTACCGCACCTACGAGTCGGGCGATCGATCGACCAACTGCTGGTGGGTGGCTCTGCTTACCTACGGCGAAGGCTGGCACAACAACCACCACGCCTTTCAATACTCGGCTCGCCACGGTCTCCAATGGTGGGAAATCGACTTCACCTGGATGACAATTCAATTGCTGCAATCGCTGGGTTTGGCAACCAAAGTGAAATTAGCCGAAAAATAGCCATCGGCAATTAGTCATTGGTTGTAGGTCATCAGTTCTGGACTAATGGCTGGTGACCAATGCCTCATCCTGTTTTTGCGATGGTAGAGGTTGGGTTGAACAGAGATCGACTCCCCTGGTGCGATCGACCCAACCAAAACCAGAATCAGTTATAATATAATTGGGAACAAAAAAATTTGTTTGGCAGCCAAATTTTTTATTTTCAAAATACAACCGTAAATCTTTTTCAATCCTAATCCCAAATCTATCATTGATTCTTTATTAGTTTGGGCAAGTGTGCAGCAAAAAAGTTCACTGCTCAATCCCAACTATTATGCGTGAATCTAGCTCGGCATCTCATCATAAATCAAAAAGAGAATGACAATTGCAACGCAAGAAAAACTCCAATACAATTGGAAGCACGTTATTAGTTTAGCAGGACTTCATATCGGCGCTTTGTTCGCACTGCTACCCAGTAACTTCAATTGGACAGCAGTTGGTTTAACAGTATTCATGCACTGGATAACCGGCGGTTTGGGAATAACTCTCGGATGGCATCGTATGCTCACCCACCGCAGTTTTCAGACACCAAAATTCGTAGAATATTTTCTAGCATTTTGCGGAGCCCTTGCCTGTCAAGGAGGAATAATTGATTGGGTTGGGCTGCACCGATTGCACCACACCCACTCTGACCAAAATGCGCTAGACCCTCACAATGCCCAAAAGGGTTTTTGGTGGAGTCACCTCGGCTGGATGCTATATAAAGGTCCAGCTCACGCTGAAATTCCCCGCTGCACAAAAGACATTTCAAGCGACCCCTTTTACCAGTTTTTGCAAAACTACTTTCTCCCGATGCAAATCGTCTTTGGCGTCTTGCTTTACTTAGCAGCAGGCTGGCCGTTTGTAGTGTGGGTAATTTTTGTACGCTTAGTTTTGGTGTATCACTGCACGTGGTTTGTTAACAGCGCCACTCACAAATTTGGCTACCGCACCTACGAAACAAACGATAGTTCTACTAACTGTTGGTGGGTGGCTGTCCTGACTTACGGTGAAGGCTGGCACAACAACCACCATGCTTATCAATACTCTGCCCGTCACGGGATGGAAAAGTGGGAAATTGACTTCACTTGGATGACAATTCAAGTCTTGGAAGCACTAGGTTTGGCTACTAAGGTGAAATTACCCGCCAAGTAGCAGCATGGGGCATGGGGCATGGGGCATGGGGCATGGGGCATGGGGCATGGGGCATGGGGCATGGGGCATGGGGCATGGG
>NZ_JAUBTT010000244.1:0-1791 GCF_036705125.1 Microcoleus sp. B7-D4 | reverse complement strand
TGGGCTGATGTGATCAACCGCGCTAACTTGGGTATGGAAGTAATGCACGAGCGCAATGCTCACAACTTCCCGCTTGACTTGGCTGCTAGTGAAGTCACTCCAGTAGCTTTGGTTGCTCCTTCTATCAATGGCTAAGTTTTAGTCTGAGATTGACAAAAAGCGCTCCTAGAAATAGGGGCGCTTTTTGTTTGGGGAAAAAAGATTTTTACTGCGGGGAGGGGAAGTATCACAACCGCCAAGGGAGTTATAGCGAGGTTATTTGAGATGGCAATTCGCGGAGATAACAGTTCCCTCGCTTTTGGTAATTCCTGTTAGGCTGGATTAATGTCTGCTTCTGCTTGGAGACTCACTCATGATAAATTCAAGTTTCTTTAAACATCACAAAACATTCATAATTTTCTAAATCGAGAAATCGGTCAATTTGCAAAGTTCCTATTTGTTCAAATCCCTGTTTTTGGTGAAACATTAGGGAACGAGTATTAGCTATTGGCTGGGTAACAATAAACAGCGAAATAAATGAATTTGGAAAAAGTTGATAAATTTCTTTATACATAAATTGAGCAACACCTCTACCCATCCAATTTAACTTGGTTGCTACTCTTTCGAGATAAAAATGCCGATCGCTTGTGACTCTTTTCTTAAAAACCTCATCTTTCCAGATAATTTTATCCAAGATTTCATCAGATATTTTGGGTTGTGATATAGCCACAAATCCTAGAATTTCCCCATCGGTTTTAGCTGACACAAAATATCTGCCTGAATTATTTAAGCTTTGGACAATCTCATCTTCAGTAATTTGTGTTAGCAAAAAGCCGCGCTCGATCGACGTATTTTGACGGCGCGCATGAGAATTGTGAATATTGACGATCGCCTGTATGTCCTCTCGATCGGCTTCTCTAAAAGTTAGATATTCCATTGCATAGTGTGTAAGAACTCGCACAAGGAGCTTTAAGCCCCTTGCTAGATGAGTAGAATTCTACCGCAGAACCCTAACTGCCGGGGCTCTGGGCCACATCGCGAGCATTTTCTTCAAACGCAGCCGTCAGCGCATCATCACCGCTTAAACCCGATGCGATCGCAATTTTTTCAGGATGGGCATCGGCGTCAGCCAAAACGTTGACTAAATCGGCAGCGTTGAGCTCAGGAGAGGCTTCTAGGAGTTCTGCTTACAATATAAAACCAATCATAAAATTAATGACCGCAACTGACTACACTCAACTTCATCACTTCCTGACTCGGAAAGATTGGAAAGATGCCGACATTGAAACCAGACAACTAATGCTGCAAATTGCCGGGGCCGATTCCAGACAAGATCGCCTACTCACAGCCAACGACATTCAAAATTTTCCATGTTCCGAGTTAAAAAAGATAGATCAGCTCTGGGTTAAAGCGAGTGGTGGACGTTTCGGATTTAGTGCGATCTCAAATCTCTATCAAGCAGTGGATGAGGATTATTTTGTTCTGGCCGATCGAGTCGGTTGGCGTAGTGAAAAAGATTGGATCGATTACAAGAAAATTAATTATACTATTGATGCTCCTGTTGGGCATTTACCGATAACGTGGCTGGTTCCTACTTCATTTTGGATGTACTGGAATGCTCGCTTTGCTAGTGCTGGATGGAGGTTAATTCTCAAGCGAATAGCTGAATGTAAATTGTAAAATTGGCTTTTAGTCTATCCTTTCCAGTTCCTATCGACTATAAATTATTCGGAATGCTAAGCTGTTGCACATTTAAACTGTGATACAATCATTACCCTTATTTTTGATTTTGCGACCCCATTTAATTATTAA
>NZ_JAUBTT010000243.1:0-1796 GCF_036705125.1 Microcoleus sp. B7-D4 | reverse complement strand
TGATTTACAGAGCTCGATTGCTGTGCGGCTGTGCGTTCCTGCTGTTCTACTGTGGCCGCAATTTCTGTGGAAGAACTGGCGATCGTATTTGCTACCTGATTGATTGGTCGGATAATTTTATCAAAAATAAATAATACAATAAATGAACCCAATACTACAGCAACAACCGTACCTCCTATAGAAACAATCGTCGCTAATTGCTCCGACTGTTTTGCTAATTTTGTTCGTTGAACCAGTAAAGCATCTTCTACCGTAAGCATTTCTGCCAGCTTCTCCCTAATTTCATCCATTAATATCTTGCCTTTCCCTGAAATCACCAAGGCTCTTAGCTCTGGTTCTTTACCCGCCCTTTTCAGGGATATAGTTTCCGCTAATTCATCTAGTTTTTGCTGACCCAAATTTTCTACTTTCTCCAATTTTTTCACTTGTTCTGGGTTATCTTTTATTAACTCTTTTGTCTCATTTAGTGTTTTATAAAAGGCTATTTGACCATTTTTATAAGGTTCTAAAAATTCCTCCTTGCCAGCGAAGATAAACCCCCGCTGTCCTGTTTCAGCATCCACTAAATCTTTTTCTAGGGCTTGCAAATTTGTCTGGACTACATAAGTGTGCGTTTGCCACTCAATAGCTTCGGCTAACTTATCCATACTCAATTTAGTGGCAAATCCGATGCTAATCATTAAGAAAAAAATTGAGCCGAAGCCCAAGGGAACTACTTTACTAAGCCGAATAATATTGTGCCACATTGCACTTTCTACTCCTTGATTCGTTGTTGACTTTTGTGGGGGGAAGTTGCAGCGTCAATAATTTCCTGATGTTTTTCACCCAAGTAGTTATTTAATCCGTAATACTAATTCATAATTAATGCCGCTTTTTTCGTGAAAAAACTTCCAGCGCTTTTTTTTGCTTTCCGTGCTTTACTAACTCAACCATTGACTCAGACTCATCAATAAAAATCTGGCAAAACTTAATGTCGAGCAAGCGATGCAGGTCAAAGTCTTTAGGATTAAGGGTTGTTTTGCCTGCTTTGATTTTGCATAAATCCTGTTTATTCGATTGTAGCTGGAAATTCAGGAACCAAACCCAAAAATCGTCAATCGATTTTAGATTTTAGATTTTAGATTTTCGATTGACTTGCGCGAGATAAATGCGGGGGCAATAAGTGATTTTCGATTTTGGATTGATTCCACGGATAAATCACGTGGCGGGTACCACCTTTGAAATTGGTGGTCAAATTCTCTCCCCCACAGTTTCTCTTTCCCAGTGTTCCTCTCTCTCACTATTGATTGGGGTTCAAGTCGATCGCATAAATGTTACAACTAGCGTTAAGCAACACAATTTTGAGTTCATCGAAATAGTAGTGACGCTGGTGCTGGGTTCGGTACTGTGGGTCTGGGGAATGCGGTTCAGGCGGGTGTTAGTTCGATCTGGAGTTACTGCGAAGGATTTGTTTAAGGGCAGAAATTCGATCGCCCTGGCTTTGGCGATGCACTCGCGTGCGATCGTTTTGACTTGGATGCCGCAGGTTTGACAAGCTGGGAGGGCTGCCAGATATATTCATGACCGAAAGCATCCAGGATACAAGCCCCCGGATTCATTCCGAAAGCAGACTCAGGACCAAGAAATAAAAAACCTGTATCCGATAAACAGGCCCCCGAATTTATCCGTGGGGTCAATGCTTGAATCTAAAATCTAAAATCTAAAATCTAAAATCGATGGACTCAATGCTATCAATGGCTAATCTGCTCGCCCAAAACACTGAGCACCCTTTAGACAATTGAATTGAGATTTTGGGC